>JBILUU010000439.1:0-2835 GCA_044370815.1 Bacteroidia bacterium | reverse complement strand
CCAAGTTCCATAAGCACCGGCATAACCACCTGTGGTAATAAAGGCCTTGTAACCGCTTGTTGACAATGCAGATGTGTTAGAAGCTAAACCTCTAAATGCATTCCAAGAGATTGGAGAAGGATATGGATTACCAATTAGGTTGGTTCCATCAGTTTGTCTTGTAATGGTGTAACCACCAGGGATAATGTTATTGTTAAGTGGACCAACCACATCAACAGTAACATTCGCAGGAACTACGCAAGCAAAACCTTTGAGCGGTGTAATCGCATCAGTAGTACCGGTAGCACCAATCCATCCGTAGTCAGGATTTGGATTTGTGTTAGGTTCGTTGTACTCCCACACTGTTGCCAAAGTGGTGTAAACGTTACCAGGAATAAAGATTTGACCATCGTTTGTAGCGATAATGGTAAAATCATCTCTCCAACCACTAACGGTATTATTTACAAAAGCACCTGAAACAGGAGCTGATAAATAGTGATAACCAGATGTTGGACCAATCTTACGTTCAACTGTTGCGTTACCTGTGATAGTTCCTGCTGAAGGAGCAACTAAGGCAGCTGAGTTGGCAGTTGTTGATTTAAGCACCAAGTTACCATTTGTATTTAATGAACCAGCTACTGGAGTAAGTACACAACTTACACCTGTTAGATTATTCATTTGAACACCACCCACAAGGTTATTAGTATTTAAGTTACCAAAGGTTGTTCTACCAGTAATTAATTGAGGGGTAGCACTTGCACCATTAAATTCAACTAAACCATTGCAGCTTAGCACTGTAGATGCATTAGCCACAGGACCTACATTCCAATTGCCTTTCACATTTAAGGTAAAGCCATTGAGGTTAATACCAGGTGAGCCATAAAATGGAGGAGCTGCCTGTAAATTAACAGCTCTAACTGTAGTATTTGCAGTCAATCTTGGCGTTGTAGTACCTGCTCCAACCCAAATTGAACGATTCGCATTGGGAATAGTTATTGCAGTAGCATCACCTTGATGCCAGTTCTCAGGCAAAGAAACATCATCACCGTTAGTTGGGGTCCAAACTAAATAATTGGAAACAGCCATTTCTAAACGACCAACAGATACAGCAGCAGCAGCTAAACCAGCTACGCGAATATAAACGTTTGCACCTGGAGTTAAGTTAAATGCATTAGCGTAAGAGAAAGAACCAGCACCACCGTTGGTGTTACAATTTAACGGATTAATACTTGCACAACCAGAAACTTCTTCGTAAATCTGAACGTTTGATTCAGTAATATCAGTTAAAGAAATACCGTTTGCTCTTGTTGCTACGTGTAATTCACCTGAAGCTGAAACAACAGCTCTAAACCACACTTCGTTAAGAATACCCCCACAAGGAGCACCTAAACCACCCGCTGAACCTAAAGTATTTACATCTACCCAAGTAAGGTTGTTGTATGACGTAACTAGGGTAGCAGCACAAGCACTTGCAGGAATCCCGCTTTGATCTACGGTAATGGTGTAAGTACCAGTAGCTGTACAACCATTAGCAGCTGTGGCAGTTGCAGTATATGTTGTAGTTGTTAAAGGAGCATAGTATTGGGTAACACCATTGATATTATCACCAGCTGTGTATGATCCAGTGGTAGCTAAGTCAAGATAAATTGCAGCAGCAGGTAAAACGGTTACTGCCGCAGAGGCAGGAGTAGCACTTGCTGTTAATGGAATTGGATTGAAGTTACCAACACTTGGCGCAAATGTTTGATTAGCTGGTACTGAAATATTAGGAGCACTATTTACAGTTGCTATAACCTCAATTCTTTGGCTGTTGCAGGCAGAAATTTGACCACCAATTTGCATGTTAGGACGGAAATTGATTAGGGAGGTGGTTCCTACATCTAAACCACAACTTGGACCATTATCTAAATATCTGCCGTAGGTTGCATTATAAGTAAGGAAACTACCTGTTACACCTGAATTAGTACCGTATCCAACAGGAATTACACCAGTAGGGTCATTTTCATGACAAATTTCAATGAGGAGGTTGTCATCCCCATTCCAATCAAAGGCGTTAGCTATTAAATTAAATAAGCGCAAACCTGTAGCAGGTGGTGGTACTGTAGCCGGTGCAAATACTGTGGTAAAGCCACTGTTAGGAGTTGCAAATCCTAGGTTAAGGTTCAAAGCACTGGTATGTGCCATACGAATTTGGAAATTATTTTGACCATATACACCCGTTGACGACACATTGAAAGCCAATGTAGTTAAATTGCTGGCAACCAAACCTGAAGCTTGTAACTCTGATTTTCTAATAAGATACATCATACGAACACCCTCATAAAATGATGAGAATGGAGTTTGAGCGGTAGCAGTGTTTACTGATACACCGCTTCCAATTTGTGCATTAGGCACTTGGTTTTCGGCTTGCACATAGTATGAGGTAGTGGTGCTCAAAACAGGAGTAGTAAAATTAGCACCTGTAGCAAGTGGAATACCCCCTACCGCTGTTTGATACCAAGTAATGGTTGACAAAGCAGGAGTATTGGTAGCCGAAAGCGTTAGTGTACCATCACCGCAACGGCTTGCAGGAGTGGTTGATGTAATAGCAGGGTTACTGATAGATACAGCTACAGGTGTCCATGTAACACCCGCAAGCGGAGTACCTGAACAAAGCACCTGAATACGATAGAAGCCAGACGAAGGTGTTGCTACAGCAAAATCATTAGTAGCCTGCGCAGCCCCAACGTTATTATATGGACCACCGATATTTGCTGAAAACTGCAATTGGAATGTAATACCTGTTGCTATTGGCACATCAGGTGCACTTAACAAGTTAATTGTTTGACCAGTACATACTAAAGGTAAGTCAACCGA
>JBILUU010000397.1:0-2845 GCA_044370815.1 Bacteroidia bacterium | reverse complement strand
CCGGAGGCCTGAAGGTAAGCTCACTCGCGGGACGCGAGCGAGAGCGAAAGCATTCACAATTAACCCATTCACAATTCACAATTCAAACATTCACAATTATTGGGGGGCGGGGGCATTCACAATTAAACAATTCACAATTCAAGAATTCACAATTTTAAAAAAATGGGGCTTCGCTCAAAAAGTAATCGTAAATGTTCCTTGTGTTTTTAATGGATAGGTTGGTTTGGTATCGTATAAAGCCGTTTCGGCACATTGCTTAGCTTTAGTCATCAAATACTTACTGTCAGTGGTAGTTCCCTTAGCGCCCGGTACAGCAGAAATTACGTGACCGTATTTATCAATCGTAACATCCACCACAACGGTGCCATGTTCTTCAGTCATAATATCAACGCGTGGTTTATTGGTTATAGTGCGGCCTTTCATGCTGTAACGCACATCATAGTTGCCCACCTTCATTGTAATTTCTTCTTGGACTTTGTTATCTTGAGCCCTTGCACTGTTCACTGAAAAAGCAACAGTAAGGAGCAATAATAAAGTTGATATTTTAATTTTCATAGTTAAGCATTTAGTTGTTAAGCATCAATTTTGGCATACTTGGCATTTGCTTCAATAAACTCTCTGCGCGGTGGTACCTCATCGCCCATGAGCATACTAAAAATACGATCTGATTCAGCTGCACTTTCAATTGTAACCTGACGCAGCGTTCTGTATTCCGGATTCATAGTGGTTGACCACAACTGCTCTGCATTCATCTCTCCCAAACCTTTATAACGCTGTATGTTTACGCCTGATTCTTTGTCACCTCCCAATTCTTTAACAGCTGCTAAACGATCATCCTCTGTCCAGCAGTAGCGTTCCATTTTACCCTTTTTAACGAGGTATAGCGGTGGTGTTGCAATGTAAATATATCCTTGCTCAATTAACTCTTTCATGTAACGGAAGAAGAAGGTAAGAATAAGTGTGGTAATATGACTTCCATCAATATCGGCATCGGTCATGATGATGATTTTGTGGTAACGCAATTTTGAAATATCGAGTTGTTTGCTGTCTTCCTCAGTACCTATGCTTACGCCCATTGCAGTAAACATATTTTTGATTTCCTCGTTTTCAAAAATTTTATACATGATGGCTTTTTCAACATTCAGGATTTTACCTCTTAATGGCAAAATAGCTTGAAAGGCACGGTTACGGCCTTGTTTAGCTGTACCACCTGCCGAGTCTCCCTCAACAAGATACAACTCGCACATGCTCGGGTCTGTTTCTGAGCAATCGCTCAGTTTACCAGGTAAGCCAGTACCTGTAAGTACATTTTTTCGTTGTACCATTTCGCGGGCTTTGCGGGCTGCATGTCGAGCTGTTGCAGCTAAAATAACCTTATCTACAATCATTCGTGCCTGCTTGGGATTTTCTTCCAAGTAGTTGCTCAGCATTTCGCTCACCGCTTGATCAACAGCACCCATCACCTCATTGTTGCCTAATTTGGTTTTGGTTTGCCCCTCAAATTGTGGCTCCTGCACTTTAACAGAAATAACAGCAGTTAAACCTTCACGAAAGTCATCTCCGGCAATTTCGAATTTTACCTTGGCCAACATGCCACTCTTTTCCGCATAAGCTTTCAGTGTGCGCGTTAAACCTCTTCTAAAACCGGCAAGATGTGTACCTCCCTCATGTGTATTGATATTGTTTACATAAGAGTGAATATTCTCTGAGTAGGAATTGTTGTACAACATAGCTACCTCCACAGGTATACCTTGTTTTTCGCCTTCCATATACATAGGCGCTTCAATAAGCTTTTCACGCGTAGCATCTAAATACTGTACAAACTCTAACAAGCCGCCCTCACTGAAAAAGCTGAGCGATTTGGCAGTACCGTTTTCATCTTTATCTCTTAAATCAGTAATCGTGAGTCTGATGCCTTTGTTCAAAAATGCAAGCTCGCGCAAGCGTGAAGACAAGGTATCAAAGCTGTACTCGGTTATTGAAAATATAGACCCATCAGGTTTAAAATGAACCTCTGTTCCGCGATCATCTGTTGTTCCAATTTCTTTAACATCATAAACTGGTTTACCTATTTGATACTCTTGTCTAAATATTTTGCCATTGCGCCAAACAGTTACTTTTAAATCAGTAGAGAGTGCATTCACACAGCTCACCCCTACTCCATGCAAACCACCAGATACCTTATAACTATCTTTGTCAAACTTACCACCGGCATGCAACACAGTCATTACCACCTCAAGAGCCGACTTTTTTTCTTTGGCATGAAAATCGGTAGGAATTCCACGCCCATTGTCGCGAACGGTGATGCTATTATCCTCATTAATTTTTACGTCAATATTGTTACAATGACCCGCAAGCGCCTCATCGATTGAGTTATCTACCACCTCGTAAACCAAATGGTGAAGGCCCTTGAAACCTGTATCACCAATATACATGGAGGGGCGCTTACGCACTGCCTCTAAGCCTTCTAATACTTGAATACTATCTGCCGAATAATCTGCTTTTGATACTTCCTTTACCTCTTCTGACATATTATTTGATTGTTATTTGAATATTAATAATTGTAATGCTATTAGAATAAAATGATGATTAAGTTATACTGATTTTTTGTAATTTTTTTTAACGGAGTACAAAGATAATATTTTTGAGTTGTCCACCCGCTTATTTTTATGGTCATTTTTAGCCCTTTTCGATGTTTTTTTTAACATTTTGGCAATTTATGTTGAAAAGTTTAGCTTGAAAAAAAAATAGCCCGTTAGATTGGATGATTTTAACCCAGATTACGCATTAAACCCAAATTCCGCATTAGAAAATGCGGAATCGCTAAAACAGCTGTAATTCAATC
>JBILUU010000396.1:0-2849 GCA_044370815.1 Bacteroidia bacterium | reverse complement strand
GCAACAGGCAATGGATTAACATTTATAAGCGGTGCTGATAATAATTTGATTGGGGGAACACAAACAGGAACAGGCAACTTAATTGCCGGTGGAACGAGCGCAGCCGTGCGCATTGGCTCCTATTTTGGACAAGCATCATTGGGTAGTTCGGGGAATATTTTTTATGGCAACAAGATAGGTGGTACAGGAACTTTAGCATGGTATGGCTGGGCCTTTTGGATAGATGGCAACTCAGATAATAATATTATTGGTGGTGTATTACCGGGTGAAGCCAACGATATGCAAAATGCCACTAATGGCAATATGGGTAATGGTTACGGCAATTTAGTTGTTGGTGTTAATGAAATAGAAGCAGAGGGAAATCAAATAAGAGGTAATAACATGGACTGTGCCTTTGGCAACGGAATAATGCTTGTTCCAAGTACGAATGGCGGAAATAACAATCTTGCTACACCGGCAATTACCGGAATGAACGCTAATATTTTGAGCGGCACGGCCATCCCTGGAACAATTATTGATATTTATGAAGGAAGTCTTTGCAACGATGTTTATGGCAATTGTAAAGGGTCAAATTATATCACCACAACAACCACTGACGGAGTTGGTATTTGGTCTGTTGATTTAACAGCTTTTTCTGTCTATAATGGTGTGAATGTTGTTGTTACTGCCACTACGCCTGCTGAAGGCACCAGTGCTTTTTCGCCCTGTTTTGGCCCTTTAGTAATTAATGCCCCAGTAAATATTACTTGCGACCCTACAGGAAATATGATTTTATTTACCAACTATGATGGGGGCGAATTAAACATAAATGTTGATGTAAACATTCCTAATTTAAAAATTGGGATTTGTAGTTTTGAGCCAGTTACTGTAAATATTACAGGAGCATTTAGCAGCAACGTTACGCAGGTGCTATATGCAGGTGTTAATCCTACACCAGGAAATAATAATTGTGGTTTTGGTATATTAAACACCACTATAAACGGAGTTCCTGCTTCAAACTATACTATATTAACCAGTCCACCTACCAACATTAGCAATCCCAATGGATATAATGCAGGTATTATTTGCGCTTACAGTTGTGATTTGAGCAATTGGCAAGGAGGATGTAATACCATTGATCAAATCACAGATTATTTCACCTCAGAGTTTGGTGGCACACTATATTCGTTAAATGTGCAATATTGCTGCTGGCAACCTTCAAACATCTATGCTGTATCTTCGCTGAGTGGTGCGTGTTGCTTAAGTACATCAACCAATACAGTTATTTCTTATAATGGTTCTCCTTATTGCACAGGCATCACCTCACCACAAAACGTAAGCATCACAGGTTCTTCTCTCGGCTCATTTTCGGCTACACCTGCGGGTTTAAATATAGATCCTGTTACAGGTGCTATTACACCATTGGGTAGCTTAGCAGGATCATATCAAGTTACATTTACAGGCCCCGGTTGTCCTGATTTTACTACCTCAACTACCGTAGTTATCGATAACGGACCAAGTGTTGGAATAAGTTACCCAGCCACTCAATTTTGCCAGTCGGGGACAAATCCATTAGCTACTATTACAGGGCTTAGCGGAGGAACCTTCAGCTCCTTCCCTGCCGGCTTGATTGTTCAGAGTTCAACAGGTGAAATTAACTTAATAGCCTCAACTCCTGGCAATTATTCAGTGGTGTATAGCACACAAGGGAATTGTCCAACGGCAGATACAGTTAACATTACTATCATACCTGAAATAAATGCTACTTTTACCTATAGCGACACACTATTTTGTGCGAATGAGGCAGATCCAGCAGCATTGCTTTCTACAGGTGCCACTTATGGTATGTTTACTGCAAGCCCAAACACATTGGTCTTTTCAAATACAAGTAATGGCACTATAGATTTATCTGCCACCGCTGCAGGAACATACATTGTTATAAATACAGTGAACGGCTCAAATGGTTGTGCAGCAAGTATAGCCAATTACACCCTTACTATTGTTGCAGCGCCTACTGCAAGTTTCAACTATGCGGCCGGACCATACTGCGAGGGCGCGCCACAAGTAATTAATGCCAATTTTAGCGGAAGTACGGGTGGCCAATTTTCGGCTGTTCCTGCAGGGTTAAGTATTGATCAAACCAACGGAAGCATTAATATTAACTTAAGTAATGCGGGCAATTATACCGTTAACTACAGTATTGCAAATGCTGGCAATTGCGGTCCATTTTCAACTTCAACAAGCTTTCAAATAGCTGCTGCACCTAATGTTCAGCTAACTCCAAGTGTAACCATTGAAGATGGAAATAGTGTTGTGCTCATAGCTAGTGGTGGTGGTTTATACACCTGGAGCACGAGCCAAACAGGAGATTCGATTGTTGTATCTCCAGACAGTACTTCACGCTATTGTGTAAGTGCCAACTTAAATGGATGTGTTGATACAGCTTGCACGATGGTATATATAGAAACTGCTTGCGCAGAATTATTTATTCCAAATAGTTTCTCTCCGAATAATGACGCTAATAATGATTTTCAATGTGTGCTCGGCAATTGTATTGAATCGATGAACTTTAATGTTTACAATCGTTGGGGTGAGCTTGTTTTTGAGAGTACAAGCCAATCGATATGTTGGGATGGCACTTATAAAGGAAGGGAATGCAACTCCGGAGTTTATTTTTATACCTTCGAAGGAAGAACCATCAAAGGAGAGCAGGTTTTTAGAAAGGGAAATATTAATTTATTTCGTTAAACCCGAATTAATCAGTAGAAGTTACGTATGTAACGCACTAGTGATTTTATGAGGGCAATCCCGCTTAGCAGGTGTTTTCAATCCATTGAACCAATGGATTGAATTACAGCTGTTTTAGCGAT
>JBILUU010000395.1:0-2861 GCA_044370815.1 Bacteroidia bacterium | reverse complement strand
GGGCGGATTATGGAAAACTACCAACAACGGTTTAAATTGGACGCCTTTAACTGATGATTTGCCTATTACACGAATTAGCGATATTGCCATTGATCCCAACAATACCAATGTGATGTATATTTCTGTTTGCGACTTCGAATATATTGGTATTAGTCTTCAACTAAGCGGAAGAAAAAGACATACACATTATGGTCTTGGACTTTATAAAACTACTGATGGCGGACAAACGTGGTCGCCAACATCATTATCTTTTCAATTAACTGATGGTGATGCTTCTCTGATTCGAAAAACAATTGTAAATCAAAACAACAGTAATAAAATTGTGGCCTGCGGAACAAGCGGCATGTACATTAGCAATGATGCGGGAAATACATGGACCAAAACGCTTGATTCCTTGTTTTGGGATTTAACCCAAGATCCTGTAAATCCTAACATTTTATATGCCGCTTCAGGTTGGGTTGCAAGCGCTAATACGGGTAATGCTGCTATCTATAAATCAACCGATTTTGGAGTAACATGGACTATGCTAAACACCGGTATTCCAGCCACTGGCAATGTGCAAAGAATTAAAATAAAAGTTGCTCCTTCTAATCCTAATACGGTATATGCCATTGCTGTTAATACTTCCTCAGGATATTATGGCTTATATAAATCTATAAATGCAGGCACTACTTGGCAATTTTTTCCTCCCGATTTAAATATTTTAGGTTATGATGAAGGATTTGATTCTGGCGGGCAGGGAACATATGATTTAGCGCTTGCTATTGATCCTAATGATGCCAATAAACTATATACAGGTGGTATCAACGTGTGGGGGTCATTCGATGGTGGTCAAACCTTTAATCCTGCAAGTCATTGGACATTGAGCTACGGTCCAACTTTACATTGTGATATTCACTTTGTTGAATTTCAGCCGCTCACCGGAAATGTATTTGTTTGTAGTGATGGCGGATTATATCGCACACAAGCCATTGCCACCCACACATGGAACGATGCCAATAATGGAGTTCCTTGGCCAACCCTGTGGACAGAGCTTAATAGTGGAATGCAGATAACCTCTTTTTACAGAGTTTCTTCAAGTAAAAATCTAAACTCAAAATTATTAGCGGGTGCGCAAGACAATGCTTCCTTTATGTATGATGGAAATTCATGGAGTACCACTTTCGGTGGCGATGGTATGGATAATATTTTTGATCCTCAAGACGATAACATTCATTTCACGTCAAGTCAGTTTGGGAATTTTGGGAAATCCTATGATAACGGTCAATCTTATGTTGGTGTAAATTGTAATGTCAATAATGAGGTTGCTGAATGGACTACCCCTATTATCAATGATTACAACCAACCAGGAACTATGTATGTTGGCTATGCCAATGTGATAAAAAGTACTGATTATGGCGATACTTGGTCTGCTATTTCAAACTTTCCTTTCAATGGCATTGCTTATACCGAAATTTCAGCTTTGGCTGTTGCTCCAACCAATAGTAATGTAATTTATGCTGCAAAGCGTGTGAGGTATGAATATAATATCAATGGCTCTGTATTTAAAACAGCCGATGGAGGGATTACTTGGAGTGATGTTACAGCCGGCCTACCCGATTCATTGTACTTTACCTCTGTAGAAATTAATGCTGTAAATGCCAATATTGCGTATGTTACAGTAGCCGGATTCAGCGCAGGAAATAAGGTATTTAAAACCATTAATGGAGGCGCTAGTTGGCAAAATATTTCCTATAACTTACCCAATCTTCCGGTAAATTGCATCAAGAGTCTTCCCAACGGTAACAGTTTGATTGCAGCTTGTGATGTGGGCGTATACCAGTTAGATGAAACACAAAATACATGGATCAATATTAGCGTTGATATACCCAATGTGATTGTATCAGATATCGAAATCAATGAGGCAGCCAATAAAATATATTTATCAACCTTTGGAAGAGGTATTTGGCAGGCCGATTTGTCGGTTGTATCGGGCATCACTAAAGCATCAACTAATGCTAATAATTTTAACATTTTACCAAATCTGAATGATGGTAATTTTATCATTTCAAACAACAAGGCAGATGGCATCTGTGATATTCAAATTTTTGATATTACAGGTAGAGTCATTTCGCAATTACATTCTACAGGAGTGCAAACACAGGTACATTTAAATGCTGCTCCTGGAAAATATTTTGTGAAGTTTCAACCTGCATTTGGCAATGCCGAAGTAGGAAGTTTTATGATTCAGAGATGATGGTGTGAAGCAAATACTTTTTTACAAAAAAAACCACCATTTTTTTTATCCTCAGTTTGTAATAAAAGTTTGATCAAATTGGATAAAGTAAGTGTTTCGAATTTTAGGTGTTTTAGCGATTAAGCCCCGGAAAATAAGGAATTAAGGGTTAATTTACGTCTTTTTAATTAAGCCACCTTCAACTTATTAAAATTACTTTTCTTGAGCTTATCAAGCACGTAACGGCTGGTAATTTTCAATTCCTTTTCATTAGATGTTGGAGCATCAAACATGGCATCGGTCATTATAGTTTCACAAATGGAGCGTAAGCCGCGTGCTCCAAGTTTGAATTCAATAGCCTTATCGGTAATCATTTCTAAGGCCGCTTTATCAAAATTAAGTTTGATACCATCTAACTCAAATAACTTAATATACTGTTTAATGATGGCATTTTTGGGCTCAGTTAAAATTCTGCGCAATGCATTCCGGTCTAATGGCTCAAGAAAGGCAAGTACAGGCAAACGGCCAATCAATTCTGGAATCAATCCAAATGAGCGCAAATCCTGTGGCGATACATACTGCAAGTAATTATTTTTATCAATTTCCTGCTTCTCATTTGAAATGTTGTATCCAATAACTTGGGTCT
>JBILUU010000064.1:0-10758 GCA_044370815.1 Bacteroidia bacterium | reverse complement strand
GAGTTTAATTGGACTAAAAAATAAATGCAATTGGTATTACAAATCTGATAACATTTTCTATATCGAGATTAACCCAACTAAATCAATAGTTCGGTGCTTCAAACCTCCTACTGCTTAATTTGGGTTTAATCAGCCAATCAATGATATCAGCTATATGACTATTTTCTTTTCGGCTCAGATACATACATTAATATTTAGCATTATTGGCACAATGATATCTAATCAAACGACTGATTGTTTTTACTTGCCTGATCAATCATAGCTTGGTATTCAGCCGGGCTTAAATCATTATAGAAGAAGTTAATCGGATTAATTTTATTATTGTTTTTGATTACCTCATAATGTAGGTGGGGTGCGGTGCTCATGCCAGTGCTGCCCACATAACCAATTACATCTCCTCTTTTTACCCTTTGACCTTTACGCACTGCAAACCTACTCATGTGGCCATAAAGGGTTTTGTAGCCATAGTTATGATTGATTACCACATGGTTTCCGTAACCTTGTGCAAGATTATCAGCCGCTTCTACAATACCATCACCCGTGGCATATATTGGCGAACCAACCGGAGAAGAAAAATCCATACCAGAGTGAAGATGCGTGGTTTTATAAATAGGGTGGGTTCTGTATCCGAAGCCCGAAGTCATACTCTTTAGGTTTTTGTTGCTAATAGGTTGAATAGCCGGTATGCTTGCCAACATTACGGATTTGTTATTTGCTAATTTGATGAGGTCGTCAAACGATTTGCTTTGTATGTACATTTTCTTGGCAATTTTATCCAACTTTTGGGTGGTTTGCACAATTAAATCACTGTTGTTAAAGCCCTCTAATTCCTTGTATCTGTCAACCCCGCCAAACCCTGCATTGCGTATTTCTGCAGGGATTGGTTCTGCCTCAAAAATAACACGATACACGTTGTCATCTCTATTTTGTAAATCTGCTAAAACCAAATTCATTTGATTTAAGCGATTGTCAAGTAAGTCGTATTGATACTTCATAGCTTCAATCTCACGTTTTAATTGTTTTTCTTTTGGAGAGTCGAAGTATGAATAGGCAAAAAACATGGTCACTGAGGCAAAAGCCAAACCGGTAACTAAAAATCCGGCAAAGCGTTTGAATCTATCCCAAAACTTAAGCTGAACCTTCTCATAGGTAAGCGATTTGGTGTTGAAATAAAATTTAATTTTCGACATAACTTGGTCAATTATTTATGGCTTTGTTAGCAAAATTGAATTCAAAGTTAATCAAATACACTAAATTTGCAAGCCCAATAGCAAAACTGATTGATGTTAAATTGTATCATTTAGCAAAAATTAGGATAGCCATTCGGCAGCGTAAAAAATTGATTAATAGCACAACGCTTCAAAAATTATGGAATCTCGCAAAGTCAGACAAACATTTTTAGATTTTTTTAAATCGAAAGGACATGAAATTGTTCCATCTGCACCGATGGTAGTGAAAAACGATCCTACTCTCATGTTTAACAACAGTGGTATGGCTCCCTTTAAAGATTTATTTCTTGGCAATGCTCCAATCAAATTTCCTCGCGTTGCCGATACCCAAAAATGTTTACGCGTTAGTGGTAAGCACAATGATTTAGAGGAGGTTGGTGTTGATACTTATCATCATACCATGTTTGAAATGCTCGGCAATTGGAGTTTTGGTGATTATTTTAAGAAAGAAGCAATTGCTTGGGCTTGGGAATTGCTTACCGATGTGTACAAGTTGGATAAAGATCGCTTGTATGTTACCGTTTTCGAGGGCGATGCCAAGGAAGGTTTATCCTTTGATCAAGAAGCGCACGATAACTGGTCGAAGTTTATTGAATCCAATAGGATATTAAAAGGGAACAAGAAGGATAATTTCTGGGAAATGGGCGATACAGGTCCTTGTGGCCCATGCACGGAGATTCATATAGATTTGAGATCGAATGAAGAACGCCAATCGATTGATGGTGCTACCTTGGTAAATAATGATCATCCGCAGGTAATTGAAATTTGGAACAATGTTTTTATGGAGTTTGAACGCAGAGCGGATGGAAGTTTGGTAAAGCTGCCCAAACAACATGTTGATACTGGAATGGGTTTTGAGCGGCTATGCAGGGCAATTGAAGGCAAGCAGAGTAATTATGATACAGATGTATTTCAACCTTTGATTCAGCATGTTGCTCAACATTCGGGAAAAGCATATGGTAAAGATGAAAAGATAGACATTGCCATTAGAGTGCTGAGCGACCATATTAGAACAATTTCCTTTGCTATTGCCGATGGGCAGCTTCCAAGCAATAATAAAGCTGGTTATGTGATCAGAAGAATTTTACGAAGAGCGGTAAGATATTATTATACATTCCTAGAAGTTAAAGAACCGTTTTTATGCGGCATGGTAAAGGTGCTTGTGGAGCAAATGGGCGATGTTTTTCCTGAGTTAAGAGCTCAGCAAGGATTAATAGAAAATGTAATCAAAGAGGAGGAAACTGCCTTTTTGAGAACGCTTGGGAATGGCATTGTGCGATTTAATCATCATATAAAGTCGGTTGCCGGAAATGTGATTGATGGAGCATTTGCTTTTGAGTTGTACGATACATTTGGATTTCCAATTGACCTTACAGAATTGATGGCCCGTGAGCAAAATCTAAGCATTAATATGGAAGAGTTTAAAGCATGTATGGCAGAGCAAAAGAATCGCTCAAGAGCCGCTGCTGCTGTTGATACTGACGATTGGGTTATATTGGACGCAGATGCCGAGTCTGTTTTTGTGGGCTATGATTTGCTTGAGACAGAGACAGAAATCATCAAATACAGGAAGGTTTCGAGAATGGTAGGGAATAAAAGTAAAGAGGAATATCAATTGGTGTTGAGTCGTACCCCGTTTTATGCCGAGAGTGGCGGGCAAGTTGGTGATAAAGGCAAACTGATGTGCGATAAAGAAATAGTTTCAATTAGCGATACTAAAAAGGAAAACGGTATTACGATACATATATCTGACCGACTACCCAACGATTTAAATGCCACCTACGCAGCTACAGTGAATATTCATGAAAGGAAGGCAACAGAGAATAATCACAGTGCCACGCATCTCATGCATGCCGCTTTAAGAAATATTCTTGGAACACACGTTGAACAAAAAGGATCTTTGGTAAACGATAAAAATCTTCGTTTCGATTTTTCTCATTTTTCTAAGGTTGGAACCGAGGAAATTGCCTCAATAGAGCAATTGGTAAACAAAAAAATACGTGAAAATATTCCTTTGCAAGTTGATTTGATGAATATTGATGATGCCCGAAAAACGGGTGCTATGGCTTTATTTGGTGAAAAGTATGGTGAGGTTGTACGTGTGGTTACCTTTGATAAAAATTACAGTATTGAATTGTGTGGCGGCACACATGTTAAAAGTACCGGACATATAGGGTTATTTAAAATTGTTTCGGAAAGTGCTGTGGCAGCAGGTGTTAGACGTATTGAAGCTATTACAGCAGATGCCGCAGAGTTGTACTTAAATGAACAGCTTGCCACTTTAAACCTATTGAGAGAAACACTAAAAAATCCAAAAGATATTGTAAAAAGTGTTGATGCATTGATGGATGACAATACGAAACTATCTAAGCAAATTGAGGCAATGATCCGCGAAAAGGCAAAGGGCTTGAAAACTAACCTTACACAAGGTGCAAAGGACATTAACGGAATAAAACTAGTCAGCGCTGTAGTTGACCTCAACTCAGCAGATGTAATTAAAGACCTTTGTTTTCAACTCAAGCAATCTCCTACTACAGCTGTAGTGTTGGGTGCGGTAATGAATGATAAAGCACAATTATATATTGCATTTAGTGATGATTTGGTTCAAAGTAAGCAGTTAAATGCAGCTGCTATGGTGAAGCAAATTGCTCCAATAATTCAAGGTGGAGGTGGTGGAAGTCATGCCTATGCCACTGCGGGAGGAAGCAATGCAAGCGCACTTTCAGATGCTTTATTAGCGGCTGAAAGAGCACTTGGTCAGTAATTTTTTCAGATTTAACCCGAATTAATCAGTAGAAGTTACGCATGTAACGCACTAGTGATTTTATGAGGATAATCCCGCTTAGCAGGTGTTTTCAATCCATTGAACCAATGGATTGAATTACAGCTGTTTTAGCGATTCCGCATTTTCTAATGCGGAATTCGGGTTTAATCAGACTTAATTATTGGGTAACCCAGAAGCATATTATGCTTTGCCTTCTTTACCTTCCCCTGATTCTTTGGCAGCACCAGCTGTAGCCATAGCACCTAGGTCGCGGTCGAAGAAGTAAATCCCTCCTTTGTCAGAACCAATCAACTTTAATTTATCCAATACATTTCTTGCCAAGGATTCTTCCTCGATTTGCTCAGAAACATACCATTGTAAGAAATTGTGCGTGGTATAATCTTTTTCTTGCAGGCAAACATCAACTAGCTTATTGATTTCATTTGAAACATGAATTTCATGCTTTAAGATTTGCTCGAACACTACGTTGAGCGTTTTGAAATCCTTGTCAGGTTGTCGCAAAGCCGGTATGAGCGCGTGTCCGCCTCTTTCATTCACAAACTTTACCAGCTTAATCATATGAAAACGTTCCTCATCTGAGTGCTTAAACAAAAATGCAGCAACACCATTGAAGCTTTTAGTCTCGGCCCAGGAGGCCATTGAAAGATATAGTTGAGAAGAAGCTGCTTCTAGCTCGATTTGCTTGTTGATAGCTGTTTCAATTTTTTTAGATAACATAAGAGATACGATTTAAATGTTCAGGAATTAGCATGGTTTATTATGGTTCTAAAACAAACTTTTTACAATAAAGTTCCTTTTAAAAATAGTAAGGCAAAGGTAAAATAAATTACTAAACCTGTTACATCAACTAAAGTGGCTACAAATGGGGCCGAAGAAGTAGCGGGGTCTGCCCCTAATTTTTTTAGTGCAATAGGTAACATGCTACCCATAAGGGTGCCCCACACCACAATGCCCAGTAATGAAAAGCTAACTGTAGCTGCAATTCCCAACCAATAATCGCCATATACGTGTGTAAAATAATTCCATAAACCAATTCGTATAAATCCGATGATGGCCAGGATGCAACCAAGTGCAAAACCTGATATAAGTTCTCTTTTGAGGACATTCCACCAGTCTTTAATTGTGATTTCCCCTAAAGCCATTGCTCTTATGATGAGTGTTGCGGCCTGCGAACCAGAATTACCTCCGCTACTTACAATTAGTGGCACAAACAGAGCAAGCACTACTGCTTTTGCAATCTCATCTTCGAAGAAGGCCATTGCGCTTGCAGTTAGTAACTCACCAAAAAATAGCACAATTAACCATACAGCCCTTTTTCTAATCATCAATGGAATTGGAACATCCATGTAAGGTTCCTCCAAGGCCTCAACACCTCCCAATTTTTGAATGTCCTCCGTATCTTCTTCTTTTGATAAACGGAGCACATCATCCATGGTTACGATGCCAAGTAATAATCCATTTTTATCAATTACAGGCAAGGCCACCCGATTGTTTTTACTGAACACATTAATGGCCACCTCTTCATCATCTAAAACCGATAAAGCAGTATATCTGCCATCAATTATCTCTTGTAATTTTGTTTGTGGATCAGCAATTAATATTTCTCTTACTTTGATATCATCAATTAAAATACCTTTATCATCAATGATGTAAATTACATTCAAAGTCTCTGAGTTTTCTCCGTATTTTCTAATGTAACTCAATACATCATTAATGGTCCAATCGGCTTTAACAGCAATGTAATCTGGGGTCATCAAACGCCCTATGGAGTTTTCGGGATAACCCAATAAATTAAGCGCAACAGTTCTTTCGCTGAGGGTCAGTAATTTCAGGTGTTTGTTGAGCATTTCATTGTCGAGTTCCTGAAAAAGGGCAGTTCTTTTATCGGGGCTCATATCGTTGATGATCAGTGTTACCAATTTGTTTGGAAGTAAATCTAACAAAGCAATTTGGAAGTTAACATCTAATAATTCGTAGGCTGCGAAAGCCACATCGCGGTCGATGGCCTTGAAAACTAAAAGCAGGTTTTCCTCATCGAGATGGTTTAACAAGTCGGCAATTTCTTCTGCTCCATAATCTGATAGGAATTGCTTCAATCCCTTTTTATCTCGGGCATCCAGGAAAGCTTTTATTTCGGATCTGTCAAGCATGCTTCAGATTATAGTTTGAAAGAAAAAAATTTATGTGCTGTAAAACTGAAAATACCAATGGTAACTGCTGAAACAGCTCTAGCTATTGTTGCATACCAATGCAATTGAGACTTTAAGAACCACATGAAGTAGTAATTGCAAACAAACACAAGCAAGGCAACTAAAATAAATCTTGCTAACTGCCATCTTGTTTTTGCTTCTGACTGGTTGAAAACAAAAAACTTGGTAATTAAAAAGTTTGTGAGTAACCCACAACTGAATCCACATATTAAAGATATGGTTGGCGCTTTCATTTCCATAAAACCAAGTATATCATGATTTTGCTGATATAAAAGTTTATTAAACACAAACCAAAATATAAAAACATCAACAAATGTTGCCGTTGCAGCTGCAAAAAAATATCTTACTACACGCTGCTGCCACAGGCTATCGATAACTTGAAGCCACCAGTTTGAATTGCTGATTTTAAATTGAGCAATTAAAGCTACTGTTTGCTTGGGTCCAAGTTTATCTGTTTTATATGCAGTAAATTTCTTCATTTAAACTGAAACTATCACAGGTAACGATTGGTTAACAAATAATTTTTGATGTAGTCATCTATTCCTTCTTCAAGACTGTGAAATGTGCAATGATAACCTATATTTTTAAGTTTTTCCATATTGGCCTCCGTAAAGTACTGATAAGTATCTCTTATATCTGCAGGCATATCGATATACTCAATATTTTCATTTACACCTAACGATAAAAAAGTTTGTTTGACAAGGTTGTTAAAGCTTCGTGCCTTACCAGAGCCAACATTGTAAATACCACTGTTTTTTCTGTGATGCATTAGAAAGTAACACACGTCCACCACATCTTTCACATAAATAAAATCACGCATTTGCTCACCATCATTGAAATGATTGCGGTGGCTTTTAAAAAGCTTCATCTGACCGGTTTCACGAATTTG
The DNA here is from genome assembly GCA_044370815.1 of Bacteroidia bacterium. Classification (GTDB taxonomy): domain Bacteria; phylum Bacteroidota; class Bacteroidia; order UBA4408; family UBA4408; genus CAIKXD01. The sequence goes on along the minus strand of JBILUU010000064.1, from coordinate 3,645 downwards.
ATGATAAGCATGAAAAATAACAGAGGCCATTCTCCCTTTATGATATTCGTTTGGGCCGTATACATTAAAAAATTTTAGTCCTGCCCAAAAGAAAGGTTTTTTTTCTTGCGTCAGGGCCCAATTATCAAAATCATTTTTTGAATCTCCGTAAGGATTAAGCGGTTTAAGCTGAGGTATCAGCGATTCATTGTCATTGTACCCAAACTCTCCTGAACCGTATGTGGCTGCAGATGATGCGTATACCAATGGAATATGATATTGCACACATGCATGCCAAATAGCTTTGCTGTAATTTAAATTCAGCTCATCAAAAATTTGCTTATTAAATTCGGTTGTATCTGTTCTTGCACCTAGGTGAAATACAAACTCTACTTGTTGCTGATTATCCTTCAACCAATCAAAAAATAATTTTCTTTCAAGGGTGCATCTTATTTTTTTAGTATTCCAATTCCTTAGTTTTAGGCTATTACTAAAATCATCTACCGCTACGATATCGGTAAATCCGTTATCATTTAATTTGCTGATCAAACAACTTGAAATAAAACCGGCAGCACCTGTGATGACAATCATTGTTAATTTTTGAAGTCCACAAAGCTAAAAAATTGAGGGAGATAAACAGTAAAACTATTCAATAAATGATCGTAGAACTATAGGTTTGTTTTCAACTTAAATATACTCTATGTCAAAGTTCCGAGCAGTCAAATAAATTTGATTAAGCTGAAATAAAAAAACGCCTTAAATTGAATTAAATCAATTTTTTTTCTACGTTTGTCCAATAAAATTTACAAATATGAATTTTCCCGACAATTTAAAGTACACCAAAGATCACGAATGGATAAGAATTGAAGGCAGTGAGGCCTTTGTTGGCATTACTGCATTTGCTCAAGGCGAATTGGGCGATATTGTATACGTTGATATCAGTACAGAAGGTGAGACAATGGAAAAAGAAGCAGTTTTTGGTACTGTAGAGGCGGTTAAAACAGTTTCTGATTTGTTTTTGCCAATCAGCGGCACTATTTTAGAGGTTAATAAAGCACTTGATGCGAGCCCTGAAAAAGTAAATTCAGATCCTTATGGTGAGGGTTGGATGATAAAAATGAGTATAGGGAATACCGCTGAATTGGAGCATTTATTAAGTGCTGAGCAGTACAAATCGTTGATAGGACACTAATCATTATAATAGGCAAATTTATTGAGTAAGACACTTAAAATATTTGCCCCTTCATTTATCTGGGCTCTTTTTATTGCCTTTTTATGCGGATTACCCGGTAAGGATATTCCGCATATTTCTTTTTTAGAGCTTCTAAGTTTTGATAAATTTGTTCATGCAGGTGTGTTTTTTGTTTTAGTTATGCTCATCAACAAAGCATTTAGAAAAACACCAAACCGAAAAAATGCCATGGCTTTTGCGCTTTGCGTAAGTATACCTTATGGAGGTATATTAGAAATCCTTCAGCAAGAGCTTTTTGAAGACAGAACTGCAGATTTGTTCGATTTCATTGCAAATTCTAGCGGATGCTTGTTGGCATGGGGCTTTGTGGGTTTAAAAAATTCAGCGAATGCCAAAAAAGTGATTTACAATTACTTGAAAAATAAAAGTTAAATTGTTTGGTCGTATTAATCAAACGTTATACTTTCGTAGTAATTTATTAAACTCACTAAACAAATTCTAATGAAAAAAACATTTACAGTTCTTAGTTTAATGCTTGCGGGAACGTTTGCTTTTGCGCAGTCTCAAAGACTCGTGTTGGTTGAAGCCTTTTCTCAAGCTTCGTGCGGACCTTGCGCAGCCCAAAATCCTGCTTTGAATGCTGCATTGACTGCTGCCGGTACAAATAAGGTTGTTTCGGTAAAGTATCAAACAGATTGGCCCGGTGTTGATCCGATGAATGCCCAAAACCCTGCAGAGGTTGACACGCGTGTTGCATACTACAATGTATCTGGCGTTCCTTCTAGAAGATTGGATGGTAATCAAGGTACAACAGTTGATGCTACAACTATTGATAATCGTTACAACACTCCTTCGTCATTTACCTTAACAACTACGCATACCTTTAATGCAGATATGTCGGCTGCTACTGTTAATGTAAATATCACAGCTTCGCAGGCCTTCACAGCAAGTGGAAGTCTTGTACTACATGTTGCAATGGTTGAAAAAGAAATCAACTTTGCGACAGCTCCAGGTACAAATGGTGAGAAAGATTTTTACAGTGTAATGAGAAAAATGATTCCAGGCGATGCAGGTTCTACACTTCCAGGAACATGGACAAGCGGTCAAGCTCAACCATTTACTTTTCAAGTGAATACACCTAATTATATTTATAATCTTGGTAGAATTGCATTTGTTGCTTGGATACAAGACAATGGTTCAAAAGAGGTTCATCAAGCAGGTTACAGCGCACCAATCCCTGTTCCATCGCTTGCAGGAGTTTCTTCCTTGACAAACGTACCAACATTCCAATGCACGAATAGTTTCACTCCATCGGTTACAATTAAAAACAATGGTTCAACCACTCTTACAACTGCAGATATCAAGTATCAAATAGATGCTGATCCTGAGCAAACTTTGCCTTGGACAGGCTCGCTTGCAGCTGGTCAAACAGCTACGCAAGCTTTACCGGTTGTAAATTCAACTCCGGGAACTCACACTTTTAAAGCTTATGTTGCTAACCCTAATGGAACCAACGTATTTGCCACTATTCATGATGCAAAAACTCAGCAGTTTGTAATTATTGGAGCAACCGGACAGGCGGCCCCAATTGCACAAAACTATTCTTCAACTACCTTCCCACCTGCTAATTGGTTTATCACTAATCCTGATAACGGACCAACTTGGGTTCGCCAAACTGCAGCAGGTGCTAATTCAACAACATCTTGCGCTAAAATGGATTTTTACGCAAGCACTGCTGGTAATGTTGATGAATTTTTCATGCCTGCTGTAGACATGAACTTAAGTTCAACTTCTGCTGCACTTGATTTCTATGTTGCTTATGCTACTTATCAAACCGAGCAGGATAAACTTGAAGTAAAAGTTTCAACAGATTGTGGGGCAACTTGGAGTAGTGTATTTAACAAGCAAGGAACTGCTCTTCAAACAGCTAATCCACAAACAACACCATTTACCCCAACTGCTGCCCAATGGAGACTAGAGTCAGTAAATATGACTCCATATTTGAATCAACCAAAATTATTGGTAAAATTTGTTGCTACAAGTGCTTACGGTAACAACTTATTTATCGATGAAATCAACTTGCGCGCAGGTGCCACTAATGGCATCGAAAATAACAATATTTCTGTAAATACTTTCGAAGTGTATCCAAACCCATTCGATAACCAAGCTATGATTAACATCAATACAACAAAAGCCGAAAGAATTTCAGTTGAAGTTGTTGATATGTTAGGTAATAGAGTATTTAGTCAAGATTTAGGCGTTGTAAATGGTTTATACCGTCAAGAGCTTAATGCAGCTAATTGGAATGCAGGTGTTTATTTTGTTAATGTAACTTCTTCTGAAGGAGGAAAAGTAACAAAGAAAGTAAACGTGATCAAGTAATCACTGTTTAACTTTTACAAAAAGGCCGCTTCAATGAAGCGGCCTTTTTTGTTGTTATTTGGCAATATTCCACCCAAATTCCGCATTAGAAA
>JBILUU010000394.1:0-2876 GCA_044370815.1 Bacteroidia bacterium | reverse complement strand
TTCTTCAACGCTAGCCATACCTGCATTTACAGTTGACAATTCCATATAAATGCCTTTGATATTTTTATCGCTTTTTGCCTTTCTTAAATTATCCAATATGGTATTTAATCCAACGCTACCTTCTCCTCCAAAAGAGGCAAAACTTAAATTTTCAAATGGGTTTTTGGAAGCTCTGTCAACAACCGGCTTCTTGAAGTCTAAAAGCAAAAAGGTGCTACTTTTTACCTCGGTAACTTTTTCATCGTCTAATGAGTTAATTAAAACAGATGCAACTCCTATGAGTATCATCATGAGCAAAAAGAACCCAACTACAAAGCCCAACATTGAGGCGAATACAAATTTAAAAAACTGACGCATGTTGTAAATATTTTGTAAACGGCAAATATAAAGGTATTTGCACATGTCTATTCAAAATATTGGTTAAATGCTTTTTAGCTCATCCTAACTATTTGTTTCCTTCTAATCGGTTTAGTATACTCCATAGTGTAGTAGTACACATCAAATAAAGCCTATCATTGAAAACTTTACACACTATATTTTGTTATTGTTTTGTAACATTTTGCAAGCATATTAATTTGTATTTTTGCAGCCGTTTTAATTTTAGCTTTGATGAGTATTGATACAGAAATTAAAGAAGATGTAACCATCATGTTTGCCGGTGACTCCGGTGATGGAATACAGCTTGCCGGTACGCAGTTTACCGATACTGCGGCTTTGTTTGGAAATGACATTAGCACCTTCCCAAACTTCCCTGCCGAAATTCGTGCACCTCAAGGTACACTTGCTGGAGTTTCGGGTTTTCAATTACATTTTGGCAGCGTAGAAATGAATACGCCAGGTGATGCGCTTGATGTATTGGTGGTGATGAATGCTGCGGCCTTAAAAGCCAACCTCAAAAGCTTAAAAAAAGGAGGAATTGTGTTAGCTAATTCCGATGGTTTTGATCTCAAAAACTTAAAGCTTGCCAAATACCCTGATGGTGTTAATCCGCTCAAAGATGGCTCCCTAGATGCCTATCGAATATTTGAAATTGATGTTACCAAACACACCAAAAGCGCTCTTGCTGGAAGTGGATTGGGTACCAAAGAAGCTGAGCGATCAAAAAATATGTTTGTATTGGGGTTCATTTACTGGATGTACCACCGCAATATGGCACACAGTATTAAATTTATTGAAGAAAAATTTAAAAAACGCCCCGATCTCATAGAAGCCAACATCAAAGTGTTGAAAGCCGGTTATAACTTTGGTGAAACAAGTGAAGCATTTAACAGCCGTTATGAAGTGAAGGCAGCTACCATGCCTAAAGGAACCTATCGTGGTATTATGGGGAATCAGGCAACTGCCTTAGGATTGATTACTGCCGCTGAAAAGTCAGGACTTACCCTTTTTTACGGTTCTTACCCTATTACGCCTGCCTCGGATGTGCTTCATGAATTGAGCAAGCATAAAAACTTTGGTGTAAAAACATTTCAAGCCGAAGACGAAATAGCTGCTATTTGTGCTGCCATTGGTGCCTCATTTGGCGGTTCATTGGGCGTTACGGCCTCATCGGGTCCGGGTATTGCGCTTAAAACCGAGGCCATTGGTTTGGCTTTGATGTTAGAACTGCCACTTGTCATTATCAATGTGCAACGTGGTGGCCCATCAACGGGTATGCCAACCAAAACAGAGCAAGCAGACTTATTACAGGCAGTATACGGTAGAAATGGAGAAGCTCCTGTAGCTGTAGTTGCCGCAAGCACCCCAAGCGATTGCTTTAAAATGGTATTTGAGGCCTGCCGCATCGCCATAGAGCATATGACTCCGGTTATATTTTTAAGTGATGGATATATTGCCAACGGTGCCGAGCCATGGCGCTTTCCAAATAGCAATGAAATAGAAAATATTGATGTTCGCTTTGCCAAAGAAAAAAACAAAGGCGATAAATTTATGCCTTATTTGCGTGATGAAAAACTAGTAAGGCCTTGGGCCATACCCGGTGTTCCCGGACTCGAACACAGAATTGGAGGCATCGAAAAAGAGGATGTAACGGGTAACATTTCATACGACCCCGATAATCATGAGCATATGGTTAAAACAAGGGCAGCAAAAATTGAAAAAATTGCCGACTTTATTCCATTCCAACAAATTGACAACGGTTCAGCAGATGCCGAAGTGCTCATCTTGGGCTGGGGAGGAACCTACGGTGCACTTAAAAATGCTACTGCAGAACTTATTGCCGAGGGCAAAAGTGTGGCACACGCACATTTAAAATACATGCATCCTTTCCCAAAAAATTTGGGTGATTTGTTGCGCAATCATAGGCAAGTGCTCATTCCCGAACTTAACAACGGACAGCTCATTAAAATGATACGCGACAAATTTTTGATTGATGCCAAAGGACTCAATAAAATTCAAGGATTACCATTTTATACTGCCGATATTAAAAACGCTGTCAACCAACTTTTAAAATAATACCTCAACAACCAAAAACCGGTTAGTTGCATACATTGAAACCATGAGTACACAAATCAATACAATGACTCCCAAAGATCTGGTAACCGACCAAGAAGTACGTTGGTGCCCTGGCTGTGGCGATTATTCCATATTAAAGCAGGTGCAAACCGTAATTCCCGAATTAGGATTAAAGCGCGAAAATATTGTGTTTATATCAGGCATAGGATGTTCATCTCGCTTTCCTTATTACATGGAAACATACGGCATGCATAGCATTCATGGCAGGGCAACTGCTATAGCAAGTGGTTTAAAGTCGGTGCGTAATGATTTAAGTGTTTGGCTTGTTACCGGTGACGGAGATTCAATGTCAATTGGTGGCAACCACTTTATACACCTCCTACGCAGAAATTTTGACGTTAATATATTATTGTTTAACAACG
>JBILUU010000393.1:0-2894 GCA_044370815.1 Bacteroidia bacterium | reverse complement strand
TTGAATGAAAACGTGATTTTAGGTTTTAGATTAGTCAAATTAAATTAAAGCGTATCTTTGCACTCCTTTACATAAAAAAATGAAGAACAACTACTGTGTAATCATGGCAGGTGGCATTGGCAGTCGCTTTTGGCCAATGAGCAGAACCAATCATCCTAAACAATTTATTGATATTTTAGGTTTGGGCCAAACGCTGCTTCAACTCACTTATAATCGATTTTTAAAGCTTTGTCCTCCTCAAAATATTATTGTAGTGACCAATGATAGTTACAAGAATTTGGTGAAAGAACAATTGCCGAATCTTTCAGACAATCAAATTTTACTTGAGCCCTCAAGAAGAAATACAGCGCCTTGCATTGCCTATGCCAGTTATAAAATCAATGCGCTTAATCCCAATGCCAATATTGTTGTTTCGCCTGCTGATCACTTAATATTGAAGGAGCAAACGTTTGTGAAAGCCATCAATTCTTGTTTTCGCAAAGCAGCTTCCGAAGATTGTATTGTTACCCTAGGGATTAAACCATCAAGGCCTGATACCGGTTATGGCTACATACAATTTGTTGAAAGTAATGCCAAAGAAGCGGATAAGCGCATTAAAAAAGTAAAGACTTTTACCGAAAAGCCTGATCTTGACATGGCAAAGTTTTTTATGCGAAGTGGAGATTTTTTGTGGAACTCCGGAATTTTCATTGGAACATCAAAAAGTTTGCTGAATGCTTTTGAAGAGCATATGCCGGAAACAGCGGTGCTTTTTAAGGAGGGCAATAGTGTTTATAATACTGAAAACGAATTTGAATTTATAAAAAGTGTTTACAGTGTATGCAAAAATATATCTATAGATTACGGAGTTATGGAGAAGGCATCCAATGTTTACGTGCGCTCTTCTATCATTGGTTGGAGTGATTTAGGGACCTATGGATCTTTGTACACCCATATTCATAAAGATGATAAACATAATGCAGTAATCAATAAAAATGCACTGATGTACAACTCTGAAAATTGCATTGTGAGTGCTCCAAAAAACAAGCTAATGGTGATAGAGGGATTGGATAATTATATTGTAGTAGATACCAAAGATGTGCTGCTCATTTGTAAAAAAGAAAATGAACAGCAAATTAGGCAGTTTGTGAATGATGTAAAAATGAGCAAAGGGGATAAGTTTATCTAAGGATTTGTTTCAATTACTTTCATTTTTTTGTAACACCGTTAAACTCCCAAAATAATGGCTAATCTGCTGTTGCATGAGTCCAGTCCGTATTTGTTGCAGCATGCGCACAATCCTGTAAACTGGCGTGCATGGAATGAGGAATCTTTGGCCCTTGCGCGCGAGCAAAAAAAGCTTATTTTAGTAAGTATTGGTTATAGCGCCTGTCACTGGTGCCATGTGATGGAAAAGCAGTGTTTTGAGAACGAGGAAGCTGCCCGAATCATGAACAAATATTTTGTTTGCATTAAGGTTGATAGAGAAGAAAGACCTGATGTAGATGCAGTATACATGCAAGCGTTGCAATTGATGAATGGGCAGGGTGGATGGCCTTTGAATTGCTTTACACTGCCCGATGGTAGACCTGTTTTTGGTGGCACCTACTTTCCCTTAGAGAAGTGGATTTCGGTGCTCGAAAATTTGCAGCACATTTATCAAACAAACCTGGCGGCTATGGAAGACTATGCCGCTCGCCTAACACAGGGTATTCAACAAACACAGATATACAAAACACCTCAGGATAATGACAATGATTTGAGTTACATGCTCAAATTATCGGTGGAGCAGTGGCAAAAACATTTTGATCAATCAGATGGGGGAACACAGCGGGTGCCAAAATTTCCTATGCCTTGCAATTATCTTTTTTTACTTTATTATGGCATAACTTATCATCATTATGATATCACTGATCATGTGAGGTTGACCTTGGATAAAATGAGCATGGGCGGCTTATTCGATCAGCTGGGTGGTGGCTTTGCACGTTACAGTACTGATGGAATATGGAAGGTGCCTCATTTTGAAAAAATGTTGTATGATAACGCCCAATTGATTTCACTTTACAGTAAGGCATATCAATTTTGGCAAGATCCTAACGATTGTTTTGTAATTGAAAAAAGTTTTGAATTTATATTGGACAGCCTATCAGGACCTCACGGTGAATTTTACTCTGCCTTAGATGCCGACAGCGAGGGTGAGGAGGGCAAGTATTATGTTTGGAAAATTGATGAATTGAAGCAATTATTGCAAGAGGATTTTGATCTTTTTGGCAGGTACTTCAACATTAACCAAACGGGTTATTGGGAGCATGACAGCTATATATTAATGCGCACTGAAAAGGATGCGCAATTTTGTGGTATTCATCAAATACAATACAGTGATTTTCTTGCTAAAAAAAACAGATGGATGTCAATCCTGTTGAACGCAAGAAAGGAGCGGATTGCACCGAGTTTAGATGACAAGACTCTTACCTCATGGAACGCACTGATGTTAAAAGCTTGCTTAGATGCTTACATCAGTATAGGTCGACAGGTATTTCTTGATGCTGCCATCAAAAATGCCGATTTTATTTTAAATCATCAACTACAGCAATCATCAGCCTTATATCATACTTTCAAAAATGGGAAGTCGGCAATCAATGGTTTTTTAGAAGATTATGCGCTTCTTGCCGATGCCTTTGTGATGTTGTATAAAGTGACCGGAAATGAATCATGGCTTACTAAAGCGCGTGGTTTGGCCGAATATGCATTAATGCATTTTTATGATTCAGCAGATGGATTATTTTATTTCAATAGCAATGAAGATACGCCATTGATAGCAAGACAAAAGGAGGTTCAAGACAATGTGATTCCTTCTTCTAATGCAGTGATGGCCCATGTATTATTTGATTTAAGTATCTATTTTGAAAATAATT
>JBILUU010000061.1:0-10853 GCA_044370815.1 Bacteroidia bacterium | reverse complement strand
TTACTTTTGTAACAATACCTCCTTTACTTCCACCAAGCGGGATATATAAATAATCCTTAAACCATGAAGAAAGTGAAATGTGCCAACGTCTCCAAAACTCAGCAATGTCGCGAGAAAAATAAGGGAAGGCAAAATTACGGAGCAACTCTATACCAAGCAAGCGAGCCGTTCCCAGCGCAATATCAGAATATCCTGAAAAATCACCGTATATTTGAAAGGTAAAAAATAGTGCCCCAATAAAAAGCATACTACCCGAATAATCGCTCGAGTGATTAAAAATTTCGTTGGCAAACGTTGCGCAATTATCTGCAATAACCACCTTTTTAAACAAGCCCCATAATATTTGACGCAAACCATCCATTGCTTTTGAATAATCAAAATTTCGATGTTTCTTAATTTGTGGAAGTAAATGGGTGGCACGTTCTATAGGACCGGCAACGAGCAAGGGAAAGAAACTAACAAAAACAGCATACTCCACAAAGTTTCTTTCTGCCTTTATTCGGTCCTTATAAATATCAATGACGTATGACAGGCCATGAAAAGTATAAAATGAAATCCCTACCGGAAGAAGAACATTGATTGTTTCGGGATGAATACTGAAACCAAGGCCTTCTACTGCCTGAGTGAAGGACTCTATAAAGAAATTATAATACTTAAACACGCCAAGAAATCCTAGGTTTACCGAAATACTGAGCCAAAACCAAAACCTCTTAGCATCCCGATCATTGGTGTCCTGCATTTTTAAACCGGTATAGTAATCAAGCAAAGTTGAAAACATGAGCAAGAACAAAAAATGCCAATTCCAACATGCATAAAAGAAATAACTGACAACAAGCAGCATGGCATTTTGCAGCTTTAAGTCCTTGTTGGTCACAAACCAATACAGCACAAATACAACAGGAAAAAAGAGGGCAAAGTCAAGGGAGTTAAAAAGCATCTTGTGTATCGACTATTGTTTACTCATAATTAACAGAACATTAGCTTCCATTTAAACATCATACATGCGTATGCGCCTATCGTTAAAAACATTAATGCAAGATGCATGACATAACGCTTTATGAATTTTCCTATGTTTTTACTTCTCATAACCTTTTTAAAGAAATGAATATCAACTAAAACAGTTAAATCAATGATCAATGCTGCATTAAATTATTTTTCTAGACCTGAGTACTTTTTGTAAACGGCCCTATAACCAAACAATCTGCCAATAGGTGCAATGGTTTTCATCAGCAAATTTTGAATAAAAATAGGGACATCGGCAAGGTAAGATTTACTGTCAAGATACCTTAATGAAACCAACTCCTGTACCAAACCATATTTACCATTTTTACTTTTTCCATCGGCCGCAAGCCCAACTAAATTTTCAATCAACAAATCAAAATCTAATGCGGGAGTTACGGTATGAATATATACAACCTCAACATCATCATCATTATAATGATTGTGTGGTTTGTTTTTGGGCAAGGTAATTTTTTCGCCTGCCGAAATGATTTTTGTACTGCCCTCAAAAAATACAGTAAGCTTCCCTGATATTACCTCAAATGTTTCGTCCTGCAACACATGAAAGTGGTTAGGAACAAGTTGTCCTTTGCTTTTAATTGCGGCCTTCATTGTAACACGAGCACCGCTTGTATCTTGTGCTGTCTCCAAAAACTGATAACTATCTCCGTTAGTGGGATTAGTAATAATTTGTCCTTTGCTTGGCATACTTTAGTTTGGTTGGTAATGATAGTGATTAAAATTCATTTAAATGAAAAAGTTGAATCAATAAGTATTAAAAATAATCATTGTAAAAAACAGCTACACTTACATAACTCCCTGAGTATACAGTCTGTTAAGCACTACTTTTGTTGACACTTGATTATAGCGTTCATCCAGCGATTTCCATACAAACCAATTCCCTCTGTGAACCTGATAAAATCCGACCTCTAACAGCAGCTTTACTTCTGCACGATTTATTTCATTAGCCTCAAATCCTAAAAAACGAATTAATGCCACACCGGAATCAATCAATGTTTTTATACTTTCATTGATGATTGTTTTTTGTTGCTGAGCTTGAAGATTTTTGGCAAACACAAGCTGCTCAATGTATCCTACAGCTGACCTCACATTAATGATTACATCAGCTGCTTTTTCTCCTTGCTTATTCTTAAATATCAAATGCTTGTATTGATTATGATGTGCATTATTGAAAATCCGCCACTGCATATATGCCTCATCCTGAAATAAATACAAGTTCCCTGATTCACTTTGGCCTTGTGCATACAAATTGGCAAATTGAAATCGCCCTTGCTCACAAGTAAATTCATGAGCATTAAACTTGCTCCATTTAAATGTTTGTATCTTCGACAACAATGACAGCGCCAAAATTTTCCCTTTATCAATTAATTTATTTTTAGGATTTAGCGCTGACAGATAACGATAGGCAGCTATAGGCTGATGCACATATAAGAGTTGTGAACTTTTAAAATCAAGTTTAAAGCCAAGTTTTACAAATGGTTTATATGCCGGTGTGAATCCCCATATATACTTAATACCGGCTTGCCTACATGAGTCAAAAAGCAACTGATACATTTTATTGAATATATCTTGACCACGATAATCAGGATCTACCAAAGTGTCCTCCGATTTGGCAGTCAATATCTTTTCACCGGCAGAATCAATCATGTACAAAGGAATAGCGCACTGTATGCCTACAATCTTTATTTCATTTACCATGGCGGTATCGATAGCAGCTACATAAATACTTTCTCCGGCAGGACAATCAATAAACTCCCATTTAAAATGCGCATAGGTTCGGTTTGAGCCGTAGATCATATTGAAAAAATCGTTGGCTAAATTAAGTTCCTCGTGCTTTAATAGTCTTACCTGTATGGTCATAACTAAGTGTACTGTTCTATAATTTCAGTTTGGGTTATTCCTTTAAATTGATGCTCGTAAAAATAAGCAAGTAAATCTTTATACAACTTAAAATATGTGCCGTACTTATACGGGGTAAAGTAGTTGTTGTGCCAAAGCACTGAAATTACGGCATCTTGCGCGTTTTTTTCAACAAAGGAAATAATTTTATGATAGGCCTCTTTAGCCGTCATTTTTTGGTAATGATGTAGTGTTGTATCCATCACATGCAAAGGACACTCAATAAAATCAAATGCTTTCTTTTGTTTAAAGTCATAAGGATGATAAGGCAAACCATAATTATTTCTAAATCCAATTTCTTCTGCAAACCCCAAGGAGGTGTCAAACTTCAATCCAGATTGTTGAATTTTCATAAAATCATCATGAGGTCTAAACTTTAAAAAATGATACCTGTTTCCTAGAGGCATCTGCCCATATTTGGCCAACTCGGCATCAAAACTTTCGGATGAAATACTTTTATGCAAACCATTCTCCCAACCTTTTTCATCAACTGCATTAAATTGCGCTTGCACAGGCACACTATTGAAATCGTAATCGGAATTTTTGTACCCTTCTGCTGTAATCCCTTTATTAACCAGCCAATAAAAGGTTGATTTAAAATCATACTCACTCTCAATGTCCATAATCTTATCCATATTCAGCCACTGTGGTTTCACCAATAAATTGCTGAACATAATTTTAAACATAGCAGTCACATTAAGTGCTTTCAGAGCAAAAAAACCATCCTGCAGCAGTGCACCATTGATAAAATCAACATCATGAGATAAAAATATTCTACTCCTTCTCTCTCGTTTTTGATAATGTTTCAACTTGGGGTTTAGTTTAACTAGTTGATCAAAACAATACTGAACGCGATTCTGATTGGCACAATTAAAGTATTTTTGATAGCTTACTGCAAAAGGGAATCTACCGAGGCGATCCTTTTTGTTTTCATCCATTTCTTGCGCACAACTGAGCAAATAAAATGCAGTGGAAAGATAGTCGGATTCACCGTTTGGCATTTTTAAAAAACCTTCTCGAGTAAAGTCGTCAGCGAAAGCTAATTGTTGAAATCGTTCAATATTTGATGGATTAAAAATGATATCAGTATCAGCCACAGCAATAGTCAACGAATCAGCTGATTGCTGCTCTTTTATTGATAAGGAAACCTTATAATTATTGCATAGCACACCAAATACATAGATTAACTCATGCCTGATGTGCGCGCAGGTGGAATCAATAAAAAGTGACAATGAATTCAGCGTTGACATTAACTTTCTGTTTTACCAAATGAACATAAAATATTTTTTATTATTTGTTTTCCTCAACACAAAACTACGTAACAACATTGTCAAAGGCAAAAATATAACCAACCTAAACAAAAAAGCCGAACCTAAAGAGGTCCGGCTTTTTTTGTAATAAAGAGGTATTTATTTATTAAGAATAAACTTCTTATATGATCTATTATCTCCTTGCTGTATGGTACAAATATAAATACCTGCAGGCAGCTGAATAGCTGCATCACTGTTCAATTCAATTGTTTCAAGATATTCTCCTTGTTCCATAGCACCTTTTGAAATGTTGGCAACAATTTGACCTGTCATGTTCAAAACAGTTATGGTAACCGGTGTATTGTTATTATCAACGGTATATTTTACGTTTAAGAATGAAGTGGCAGGATTAGGATAAATTTCGAAAATACTCATTAATGGTGCAGGTGTAAAATCTTCAGCCAAACGAGCAGTATTACTGAATGTAAACTGTACGTTAGGTCTAGACTTTGTTCTTGTTCCTGTTGTAGTAGCACAAATGTTGCCTGAAGCTACATCTTGTCTTCTGTACAATGCCATGTTAGAACTTGTTGTTGTAAATCTTACAGGTGTATCATTTGAAAAGTTACTATTGTTAAAACAAATGTCTATGAGTATATTATTGACACCGTTGTATGCAAAAGAAGTTGTAAAATTATGAGTGTTCCACTGATTGGAGGTAGCTGTAACATTACCTGAAAAAACAGTAACTGTATTGCTTCCCGACAAGAAACTTGTTGAACTAAACTGAGTGGCGGTAGTATGCGAAATTTTGATGGTAAAGTTATTCATCACCTGTGTGCTCGCAGTTCCTGTAAAAAATGCCAATGATTTTATACGATTATTAGCAGCATTATAACCCGCTGCAATTAGCTCGGCCCTTGTTATAATGATTTGAGAGCGATGATCACTGAAGTAAGTTCCATAAGGCATATTTGCAGAAGTAGATGTACCGTTTCCTATGGTAACCAAGTTGGATGTTACAGGAGTTCCACCTGTGGTGGTAAAGTTAACAGAGGATGAAAACGTGCCAGTAACGCTGCACACTGCTTGAACTTGAAACTCATAAGTGGATCCAAGCGTTAGCCCGCTAACATTTATTGAAGTAGTTGTTGAGGTTGTGTTTGTCCAAGCGGTAGAGGAAGTTAATTTGTATCTTACATTATAACTTGTAGCACCTGCTACTGCAGCCCATGAAAGTGTTGCACTGGTGTTGGTAATGTTTGAGGTAGCCAAACTTGCAGGTATGCCGCAACTAGGTGCAGGAGCTCCACAACCATTGCTGCTCAGCAAACTTGCGCGTGAACCACCGGTTGCAAACAAAGCCTGTAGCCTTGCCTTCTGTCCGTTAGTAAACATATACATACAGGCATCATCAACGTAATCCATGTAATTCATAAACATATCGCCATTAGGACCATTACTGCATGTTACTTTTGGGAAAGTAGGACAACTGTAATTGGATGTCTGTTGGGTAGGTGTATCGCTCACCAAATCACTTCCGCAGTTGGCATCACCCCAAATATGTCTGAGGTTTAACCAGTGACCTACTTCGTGCGTAAGCGTTCTCCCTAAATGATAAGGAGTAGAGGTACCGGGAACACTTGCACTTCCAACTGTTCCGAATAAAACAACAACGCCATCAGTGGCAGCTGCTCCTCCGGGAAATTGAGCGTAACCAAGTAAACCGCTACCCAAATTACAAATCCAAATATTCAAATATTTACTACTATTCCACGCATCATTACCACCTTGAGCAGAATATTTCATTGCATTATTAGAACTAAAGGAAGTAACAGTAGTTGATTTTCTGATGATACCCGAGGTTGGGTTTCCATTAGGATCAACAGTAGCTAAACAAAATGCTACGCTTGCATCTGCTGCAAGAGAGGAAAAAGCAGCCGGTACATTTACAATGTCACTGTTTAGTTTTCTGAAATCTTTATTTAAAACATCTAATTGCGCAAGAATTCTTGCATCACTAATATTTTGTGCTGACGTATTGTAAAGCACATGAAAGACAACCGGGATTGTAACACTTGCGGTATTACGATCGCTTTCGTTGAGGATGTAATTTTGGGTATGAGCCTCAATTTCATCCATTCTTTGTTGCATTGTGGGGTCATCTGTCAATTGTTGGTGCAAGTGATCCATGGTGCCACAATTTCTTTGAGCATAAGAGGCAGTGGCTGACAAAGCCAATACCAATGTAAGTTTGAGTATTTTTTTCATTTAATTATTTATTAAAACTTTTTCGAAAATAGAAAAATAGTTGAACTCACAAAAAAAAAGTTATTCATCCTTTGTTGATTATAACCTCTTTTTTTTCGCATCAAAAATGTGCTAATAACTTTAGTTTTCCAGAAAGGCATTTACATCGATTAAAAGTATTATTTAGACACAGTTTTTTCTCAGAGCATAATTTACAAATCACATTGGTATAACTAGCATCTTTTTCTTTCACACTAATATGACGCCATATCGGCACCTGAAAAATATGTATTCATACTCTTTATAGTATTACTACCTTTGACACTGAATTGTTATGCTCAATTATTACCGCAATTATTTATTTCTACTGTCAATAGTGTCGCCAAATACAGCGGCTAAACAAGCTTATCAACTTTTTTGTACGCCCATCAATAAAAAACTAAGAGAAAGAGAAGTTGAAGTATTGAAAATGGCAAGTAGTGAAAACATTGCTTTCGAAAACAGTTTCATAAAAAAATACACTTGGGGCGCAGGCAATAAAAAGGCCTTGTTGGTGCATGGTTGGGAAAGTAATGCCGGTAGCTTAGGTGCCTTTGTAAAACTATTGAATGCGCACAACTATCAGGTAATCGCTTTTGATTGTCCGGCACATGGACAAAGCGGTGGCAAACAAACCACCTTATTTAAAAACACCGCTGCTGCTGCATTAATTTGTAATCAAATAGGTCATATCGATATTGCCATCACACATTCATTTGGAAGTGTGGTTTTAATGAATGCCCTGTTGCAACAAAATCATTTACAACTCAACAAGTTGATTATGATAACAACACCCAACGAAATGCAACAAGCATTTGATGATTTTTACAGATTACTTCATATCAAGCCTAAGGTTCAACGTTTGATGGAAACGCACGTGGAAAACCTGTTTCATGTTAAAATAAAAGATTTAAACGCAGCTATACTTTGTCGCAAGTTAGCTATCGACAAGGCATTGATTATACATGATAAAAATGATCAAATTATTCCCTACGAGCAGGCCGAACGCGTTGCAAAAAATCTCAAAAACTGCCAATTGATTCCTGTTGAAAATGCCGGACACTACCGTATACTATGGCACCCGGAAGTAATTCAATTAGTTGAGGCTGCCTTGTGAATTTGCTCACCATGTTCGATATCATTGTTATATACAATTTCATCAAATATTGATATACTGGCCAATGATCAGTAGTTAGAACAATACCTGTGTGCTCTAAATAATCATATCTTTAGTTACCTCCGAATAACATCCAGAAGGCAATTGATTGAGTTGGAGTTTCCCAATTGCTATTCTGCAAAGTGTTTTTACTTCATAACCCAGCTTATAACACATGCGCCTAATTTGTCGGTTACGACCTTCGAGTAAGCTGATTTCAAAACTATGAGTGCTTACCTGATGTACGCTGCATGCTTTTGTATAACGACCAAGTATTTCAATACCTTGCGACATATCGGTTAAAAATTTTTCATCAATAATCTGATTAACCTCCACCAAATACTTTTTTAAAACTTTGTTTTGTTCTGCTGTGATATATTGATACAGATTGCCATCATTGGTCAACAACATCAAACCTTCCGATGCTTTGTCTAGTCGCCCTACCGGAAAAAAATATTGATTGATACCAGTGGCTTCAATAAGATTGTTCGTTATATGTTTATTCATCGTACTCTCTACACCAACCGGTTTATGATAGGCCAAATAAAAAAGTGCTTGTCCGTTTTGCAATATTTTACCTCTAAATGAAATAGTATCGGCCGCTGTTATCCACTGTCCTTTTTGCGCCTTAACTTCATTAATACATACCGCACCTTCATCAAGAATATTATTAATTTCTCGGTGTGTTAGCTTCAGTTTGTTAACGAGCAATGTATTGATACGCATATCGACTGCGCTTTGTAATCTTACTTGGGAAGATTCAGTTCTTTCTCAATCAGGTAGGTATTTCTGTGCGGAGAATTTCTTGCGATGAGTTCCCCTAAAAATCCTGCTAAAAAAAGTTGGGTGCCAATAACCATACTGATGAGCGCCAGGTAAAAGAGCGGCTGATCAGTAACATCACGTACATAGGCATGACGATAGATATTGATAATTTTTTCGAGAATAAGCCAAATAGAAACACCACCGCCAAGCATGAACATGAGCGTACCAATGAAACCAAAAAAATGCATGGGACGTTTCCCAAATCGGCTCACAAAAGTGATGGTGAGTAAATCAAGGAAACCATTTACAAATCGTTCAAGACCAAATTTGCTTACACCAAACTTACGTTCGTAGTGTGTAACCGATTTCTCCGTTATCTTTTTAAATCCTGCCCACTTTGCAATTACGGGTATATAACGATGCATTTCTCCATAAACTTCGATACTTTTTATCACTTTGCTGCGATAAGCTTTTAGTCCACAGTTAAAATCATGCAACTCTATACCACTCATTTTGCGGGTGGCCCAATTAAATAATTTTGTTGGAATTGTTTTCGAGAGCGGATCATGACGCTTTTCTTTCCATCCCGAAACCAAGTCGTATCCCTCTTTCACAATCATCTGATAAAGTGCAGGCAGCTCATCGGGCGAATCTTGAAGATCGGCATCCATCGTAAATACCACCTCGCCAATAGCCGAATTGAAGGCAGTATTTAACGCGGCACTTTTACCGTAATTGCGTTGAAATTTGATCCCTTTGATTCTATTGTCAGCCGCACTCAAATGCTCAATAATTCGCCATGAATCATCGGTACTTCCATCATCTACAAAAATAATTTCATAGCTGATTTGATGCGCAGTGAGCACCCTATCAATCCATGATGCAAGCTCTTTGAGTGAGTCCTGCTCATTTAATAATGGGATTACTATAGATGCTTTTATCACTATTGATTTTCTTTAATAAAATTATTGAAATTAGGATTTTCGCGTTTCAAAAAGATGGCTGTGATGAGTCCAAAAATCAAACCCATAATTACTTGCGCAATAATAACAGTGAAGGCAATAAAAATTGGCGTTGTAAATTTTCTTGTCATCTCCATGGCAATTTCTATTTGGTCATCGGGCGTGTTTTGATCGAGCATTTGCTGTTCCGATTTCTCAAGAATCTTCTGGATTAAACTATCATCCACAAATTTTAGATACATAAACATAAAAAAGGCGAGGATTATAGAACTAAAGAAAGCAATTTGCAAACAACTAGAGAATGCACTACCGTAACTGATAAAACCATCGTTATGCTTATCGCGAAATGATTTTGTACCCCAATAAGTAACCACAACTACCAAAGCATAGCCTATATATTGATCGATCCCTTTTGTATCATCAAAACCAAGAAGCATAACAATTGCATTCACAACGCACATTGCAACTCCAAGTAGGGCGCCAAAATTCATGGCATTTTTAGTTACTGTCATTTTTTTGAACCTTTAAAAAACGGCCAAATATAATAAATGAACCGATGTTAAACCAAATGCCTAAGCAATAAAACTAAAATTGGTTAACAAATATTTCAATGCAGTAATTGAATTCATATTTTTTATTATCTTTGTTGTAATTTTAGATAACAACTTAAAAACACATACAATGAAAAAACTATTTTTATTTCTGTCAGTAGCTACATTATCTCTTTCTGTTTCTGCCGCTGACCTTAACAAGGACGGAAAAGATAAAGAGAAAAAAGAAGCTGCAAAAGAGTGCAGTAAAGGAAAATCTTGCTGCAAGAAAAATGCTGAAAAAGCTTGTGCAAAAGCAGGTGAGGAAAAATCTTGCAATGATAAAAAAGCAAGCGATCAAAAGGCAAATGCTGAGATTAAACAAGCAGACAAAAAATAATTTTTTGACATTCGAAAAAAGCCCGCTTCATTTGAGCGGGCTTTTTTTATGCAGTCACTTCTTATAACCCGAATAGCAAATGGTTAATTTTCATTAAACAAAATCATAGTCCTATTTTATTGAACTATATTTTGTTATACCTGCATAAGCCACTTGTATTAAAAACAAATGATATTACCTAATTAGAATCTACCCTACTTACAGTCAATACACCACTCACTTTCTTTAGTTTCTTCATCAATTCGGTTAAGTGGTTGGTGTCGTTCACAAATACCATAATAGTTCCTTCAAATATACCGTCATTGGTATCAAAACTAATTGAACGCATATTTACATTCAACTCATTTGAAATAATCTTGGTTATATTATTTACAATACCTACCTCATCGGTTCCGGTTACCTTTATTCCGGCTAAGAAAGATATACTCTCCTTGTTGGTCCACTTGGCTTTTACCACACGATAAGCAAAGTTGCTCATCAACTCGGTGGCATTCGGACAGTTGACACGATGTATTTGAATTCCATCATTTAATGTCACAAAACCAAAAACATCGTCACCGGGAATTGGATTGCAACAAGCAG
>JBILUU010000440.1:0-2899 GCA_044370815.1 Bacteroidia bacterium | reverse complement strand
TAATGGTGTTAACACTTGGACTGGCGATCAATGCGGCATATGGGTGGATTGGAATCAAGACGGTGATTTTATTGATGCTGGTGAAGCAATGACTGTTTTGGGTACTCCAGGTGTAGGGCCTTATTCTTCTATCATTAATCCTCCCGCGGGAACTCCACTAGGACAAACTAGAATGAGGGTAAGAATTATGTGGACTGGGGTGTTAGACCCATGCGGAAACGCATCTTTCGGTGAAGTTGAGGATTACATTATTGATGTGCAGTCCGCACCTACTTGTCCTTTTGCCAACACCTTTACTTTTGCAAATATTACCACAACAGCTGCCGATGTAGATTGGGCTGACGTTGCTACGGCAGTTGGATACGAAATTCGTTGGAAAGCAATTACAGATCCAACTTCAGTACCTACATGGGCTACACCAACTGCAACAGCAGTTTCTAACTATAGCTTAACAGGTTTATTACCCAACACAGTTTACGAAGTTCAAGTTAATGTAGATTGCGGTGGTGGAGATTTCAGTGGATTTACTTTCTCTTACACTTTCCAAACATCATGCGGTTTAACGGTATGCCCTACTGGTGCTTTCGCAGAAAATGAACCTTGCGGCAGCGATAATAATGGTGGTTGTAATATGACTACCCCAAATTATGAGCCTATTGCTTGCGGTCAAACTGTATGTGGTACAGCTTGGTCATCTGCAGCAACGCGCGATACAGATTGGTACACCTTTACATTAACCCAACCAAGCACTGTTACTTGGAGTGTTGATGCAGATTTTCCTGCTATTATAGGATATGTTGATGCCTCTGCTGGTTGTGGAGCTCCTCAGTTCTTTAATTTAGCCAATAATACGGGTGAGTGTTCAGGAGCTGTATCAGTTCAAAATTTAGCTGCCGGTACATGGTGGTTGTTTGTGGCGCACTCTACTTTTGATGATCAATACGGTTGTACATCAGGTAAAACTAAATATGTAGGAACATTATCATGCGTGCCATTAACAGTGGCTGCTAATGATGAGTGCTCTGGTGCCATTTCTCTTGTTCAGGATGTGAACTGCAATCCTACAAACGCCAACATTGATAACTCTACTCAGTCGCTTTCAAGTTGTGCTGCAGGTGGAACTGCCAATGATGATGTTTGGTTTTCATTTGTAGCTACCAACACTACAGCTCAGGTAGTTGTGGCAGGTTCTGCATCATTTGATGCCGTTGTTGAGGTGTTTGATGCATGCGCTGGTACAAGTCTTGCCTGCGTTGATGCTACGTTGGTTGGTGCTACTGAAACTGCAACCGTAACTGGTTTGACAATTGGTAACACCTATTATGTGCGTGTTTATGATTATGAAATTGGTACTCCGGCCACCACTACATTTGATATTTGTGTAATTGATCCGGGTAATATTATTATCATGAACAACAATAATAATGAAACAACATGTAGTGCTCAGTTTTATGATTCAGGAGGTATAGGTGGCAATTATCAGAATGCTGAAAGTTTCACAAAAACAATTACCCCTGATACTCCGGGTAATGCTATACAAGTTGTGTTCAACTCATTTGCTACCGAGAATAATTATGATGGTTTATTAATTTACAACGGTCCTAGCACCGCCTCTCCATTAATTGCTTCAGGCTTACCTGCAGGACTCAATGCTGTTACTTGTCCTGCTAACTCATGGTACGGAGCCAACAGCCCTGGAACAGTAACTTCAAGTGATCCAACAGGAGCACTTACTTTTGTATGGGCATCTGATGGTTCAGTGCCTGCAGCCGGTTGGGATGCAACAGTAAGTTGTATTTCTGCCCTAAATCCTCCAAGCTGTGCTATCAATTTGCAACCAGCTGATTTATCTGCAGGCGTTAACCCAAATCCAACCTTAACTTGGTCGGTAGGTGGTGGTACACCTCCAACAGGTTATGATGTATACTTTGGTACAACTCCAAATCCTCCATTGGTGAGTGCTAATCAATCGGGAACTAGCTATAGTCCAGGTTTATTGTCTTTTGGAACTACTTACTATTGGAGCATAGTGCCTGTAAATGCAAACGGTGCTGCTACAGGTTGTTCAGAACAGAGCTTTGTTACGGGCACCAATCTGGTATATTGCAACCCTACTTCTACTATCTGTGACGAATTTGTGAGTAGCGTGGTTGTTGGAACAATTAATAATCCAAGTGCATGTACTGCCGGAGGTTACCAAGATTATACAACTATTTCTACTGATGTGTTTCAAGGATTATCTTATCCGATTACAATCACAAATGGTCCCCCAACATATACTGGTGATCAGTGCGGTATATGGGTAGATTGGAATCAAGATGGCGATTTTGCTGATGCAAACGAAACAGTTACAGTTATTGGAACACCAGGTACAGGCCCTTACACGGCTAATATTGACGTGCCTGTTACAGCCAATTTGGGCTCAAGCAGATTGCGCGTTAGAATAACCTTTACAGGTGCTGTTGACCCTTGTGGTAATACTACCTTTGGTGAAACTGAAGATTATACATTTAACGTATTACCTGCTCCTTTCTGTGCTTATCCAGGAGGTTTGAATGTTACTAGCTTAACTCCAACAAGTGCTCAGTTAAACTGGAATGCCGTTCCATCAGCTGTGAATTATTTGGTGCGTTATAAAGATGTTACCGATCCGGGTACGGCCTTAACTTGGGTTACCCCAACCGTTGTTGCTGCACCTACAACCTTCTTGGCAATTTCAGGTTTAATTGCGAATACACAATATGAGTTCCAAGTACAAACCGATTGTGGTTCTACTCCTTTCGGATTCAGTCCTTCCTCATTATTCTTAACGCCATGTGCCAATACAGTTTGTCCTGCAAATGCTATTCAAGAAGGAGAAGTTTGTGGCACAGATGTGAATGGTGGTTGTAATATGCCA
>JBILUU010000392.1:0-2899 GCA_044370815.1 Bacteroidia bacterium | reverse complement strand
TATGAAGAATCTTACAACAATCCAAAAAATAACAACATTATGCCTGTTTCTAATTGGTTTAGAATTTCATCATGCCAATGCTCAGTTTCAAGCTAACGTATGGCATTTTGGGAATGGTCGTGCACTTGATTTTAGTACAGGCGTACCTGTAAATATAACCGGAAGTCAAATGTTTTCTGCTGAAGGATGTGCTTCCTACGCTGATGCTTATGGATCTTTTATGTTCTATACTAATGGAGGAGGGCGAGAAACAAATAACCCGCAGGAAGGAGGTCATATTTGGAACAGAAATAACGCCATCATGCATGCTATGAATGGTGTTGAAGGTGGGGGATATTCATCCAAGCAATCGTCTGTTATTTTGGAAGCACCCAATCAAGATTCTGTATATTACGTTTTTACCATGGATGAATTTGAATGGGACCAAAGCGCTTCTGCTGCAACACTTGCCGCACAGCCAAATGGAAGAGGGCTTTCATATTTTACTGTTGATATGCGACTGAATAATGGAATGGGCGGTGTGGTGCTCGCAGATCAGCGCGTCTACGCACCTTCTGCCGAAGCGTTGTGTGCAGTACGACATGCCAATGGACGTGACTTTTGGATTATCATCAATCAAGATAGCACGGGATATGGCGTTTATAGCTTAACTCCTGCAGGGGTATCCTTGAACAATGTTTATTCTGCTCAAATTGACCGAGCCATTATTAAGGCATCACCCAATGGGGCTTATGTT
The DNA here is from genome assembly GCA_044370815.1 of Bacteroidia bacterium. Taxonomy (GTDB): domain Bacteria; phylum Bacteroidota; class Bacteroidia; order UBA4408; family UBA4408; genus CAIKXD01. The sequence continues at coordinate 2,163 of JBILUU010000392.1, read as the reverse complement.
GTATCAGCATCTATCGTTCCTGCTGTGGGTGCTCAAACAATAATTTATCAATTTAACAATGCCACAGGCCAATTATCAAATCCGGTTGGCTTGCCCATTCCAAACATTATTCTCAGTTGGGAATTTTCGCCCAATAGTCGTTACTTATATACCTTCGAAAGACCTAACGGATTTAATCCTCCATATAATATTGAGCGTTACGATTTGCAGGCACCAAATATTCCTGCCTCTTCAATTGTTGTAGGTAACACAAGTAACCTTGTATCTGATATGCAACTTGCACCGGATGGAAAAATTTACTTTTGCACTTGGCAATTTCTTGCACCCTTTACAACATCTATTAATCGAATTAATTGTCCAAATACAAGTAGTGCAAATCTTGAATTGAGTTTATTTAATTATTTAAATCCTATGCCTATGATTGGATTGCCTAATTATTCATCTTGGATTTTTGAAAATTATGATTCAACTTTTGTGGCGCTTGGTCCCGATACAATTGATTTGTGCTTGTTCTCAGGTTCATACACAATCAATGCGTTGAACCCTGGTTCAAGTTATCTTTGGTCAACTGGTGAAACCACACAGTCCATCACTATTACCACACCGGGAACCTACTCGGTAACTGTAAATGGCCCATGCGGCATAGGCACTGATCAGGTTGTGGTAATCAACTGCAATACATGTGTGCCAACAACAACTGCAATCAATGCTACTGGCTGTGAAAATTATACAGCTCCGTGGGGGGCTGTTTACACACAAAGTGGGATATACAGCGATACATTACTTTCAATAAACGGGTGCGATAGTATTATACAACTCGATCTCACCATATCTGGCTTTCCCATTGTATCTGCCAGCTCTGTTTCGGGCACCTGCGGATTAGCAAATGCCACAGCCAGCGCCACAGCTATAGGCGGCTCAGGCAACTACACTTACAGTTGGTCGAATGGAGCCACAGGTAGCTTTATCAGTGGTTTATCTTCGGGAAGTTATAGCGTAGTAGCAACTGATCAAAACGGGTGTAGTTCAACCTCTCAAGTAATAGTAAATACTTCACCTGCTTCAGGGATTATACTCAATGCCAGTGATACTATAATTGGATTAAATGAATCAGTAACTTTAGAAATAGTAGGTGGTGACACTTACAATTGGTCTCCTACAACAGGTTTAAATTGTGCCAACTGTCAATCTGTGGTTGCAGCACCCCAAGTGAGCACCACCTATACCGTTACCGGTTTCGATAACACCGGCTGTCCATATTTGCGTGTGATAAATGTGGTTGTTGACATAGTTTGTAGTGAATTATTTGTTCCAGATATTTTTTCCCCGAATGGAGAAGGTAATACAGAGAATGAAAAGTTATGTGTGTACAGCAATTGCATTAAAAAAATTAATTTTGGAATTTATAATCGTTGGGGCGAGTTGATTTTCACAACCGATGACCAAACGGCATGTTGGGATGGCACACACCAGGGAACTCCTGTAATGACGGGGGTTTACGCCTATCGATTATTTATTGAACAGTATGACGGAGAAAAAATTGAGCGTGCTGGATTTATTTCGCTTGTAAGATAATTATTTACCATTTATAATATATTAGGCCTTGCAAGCATTAAGCTAAGGCCTTGTCATTTTATGGTTTGGCATAGTGACGGCCTCCACTCGTCCTCGTTTGTAACGAGGACTTTTGAAGTATGCGTTTTTAACGCATTCATCAAATATTCCTTATAAGCAGCATACATCTCTTGTAGCATTATCATTAATATTTCGAAATTTTTACCAAGCCTTTTTTATCTGCATAATCACCAGCGCTGCTAAAAATATAATCTTCGGATTATTCAACAATCATTGCTTTTACTGGGTTTTCATGTATGTAATTTATCTTTTGTCCAATATCAATATACTCACCAATTTCAATGGCATGATTATCGTCTTCCCATATTTTATAATTTTTTGCTCTTCCTATTCTTTGCGCTTCAAATGAAAATCTTTTAATCAACCATTCTTTTCTACTTTCAACAATTTCATCCACTGTTGTCCGATAAAAAAATAAGAGAAGGAAGTAATTATACTTCCTTCCTTTTTAGTAGTTTTGATTTGACAAAAAACTTTCACTACTATGAGCAAAAGTACCTATTTTTTTTGGAACCTCGGTTTTCGGAC
>JBILUU010000391.1:0-2903 GCA_044370815.1 Bacteroidia bacterium | reverse complement strand
ATGATGATAAAATATATATCATCACAAATAAGAACAATAATAAGGCTATCGTTTGATAAATTGATTTATTGAATAAAGGAATAAAACCCAATAGTGATATCAATAACAGCGGTGCATAAACAAACATGCCTCTTCGGTAACTGAATAAAAAATCGTAGTAATGCGGATTCAAAAAGTTGAATTTTTCATTGCCATAACTGTAAACAAAAAAGTTTCCTGTGCTTAATTTGTAGAAATATAATTGCATTAGTAACAACAGCAAGGCTATGCCAAACGCAGGAAGCAATCTCTTAAAATTAAAAGCTTGATATGATTTTTTTAAATTATTGAAATCGTCAGCTAAAAAAGGAAGTGCAAAAATTACAAAGCCATTGCTTGGTCTAATTAGTAAAATTATTGCCAAACTTGCCACACTATAACTTAGATATTTTGAATTAAATGTTTGAAAGTATTTTTTGGCAAAATATACAAAAGCACTCACAGCAAAAAAGGAGTAAACATGAGACATACTGGGCTCTGCAACGGTATAGTAAAATAAATTAGTTGCAAAAACTATGGCAAAAAGACTAATAAATATTTCAATCTCTTTGCAGTGATAAAGCAACAATAATTTACGCATAAAATATAACCCAAGTAATAAATAAAAGCTGGCAGCTACGGCTATCATTACTTGGTAGATAAATGAATAGCCATCATTTGGTAAATTAAATAGCGATGCAACGGTATGGGCCAGCGCAAAAAACGGACTCATCAACACTGCTGTTCCTAACCAGTATTTATTTACCTTTTTATTGTTGTAGTCAACGGTAAACTTCACCTTGTTTTCGGGTTGGTAATATTTTTTTTCATAATCGTCAACAAAATTATATTGCAAATCATGATAAATGAAAATCGCTGTAAGATAGGCATAGTAGCCTTTTCCATCACTACTGATACACCTATTCCAGTTATTATTTTTAAATTGTTTGAAGCATAAAAAAATGGTACTGGCACAAAGTACACTTATAAAAATCCAATATTTTATTGTTTTTTTCAAGAAAATATGGCTTGCTAATTAGGCTTTAATTTATACATCAATTGCCAGAATAGGGCTGGTAAAAATCGTTTTAAATAAGCTGGAATTAATTCTGATTTTCCAATAAGGACTTCTTTCTTTTCTTTAGCTACTGCACTGATAATTTTTTGAGCGCAAGCAGATGCCTCCATGCCATTATCTAATCGTGCATCGGCTGCTGATGCTGGTAATCCTTCTTTGTTTAATGCAAACAATGCAATGTTAGTTTTTATGGATCCTGGACATAACATGGTAATACGAATACCTTGATCCTTATTTTCTAAATACAATGATTCATAAAAGCCATGTAAAGCGTGTTTCGAGGCCGCATAAGCCGATCGCTCATAAAAGCCAAACTTACCAGAAAGGCTGCTTGTAACTATAAAATGTCCGTATTGCTGCTTAAGCATGCTTGGCAATACCAATTTACTTAATTGAATATTGGCAAAAAAATTAACTTCCATCATCTTTCTATCCACTAATAGGGGTGTTTCTTTTGCCAATGATCTTTGACTTACACCACCATTGTTAAACAATAAATCTATTTTGCCAAATTGCTGTAAAGCTTGTTCAACAACGCTTTCAAAGGTTGCTATATTGCTTAGGTCAAAAGGTAAAACAACTATTTCTGCAGGCATTGAACTGCATTGCTCTTTTAGCTTATTTAATTCAGCCTCTCTGCGTGCCGAAATAATCAATTTTAATTTAAATTGTGCCAGTTGTAAAACTAATGCAGCGCCAATGCCCGATGAAGCACCTGTAATCCAAATAATTTTATGCTCGTAAAATTGGTGCATTATTTAATAATAGTAAACTTACCTTGCGCAATGTCTTTTTCGTTTATTGATAAACTATAATAATACATACCATTGCTTAAGCTCCTGTTATTAATAGTAATTGCCGAACCTTTATTGTTATCTTTAACAGTATAGGTTACCTGATTGCTCACCTCATTGCCTAATTGGTCTGTAAGCTTTATAGCAAAAGCATTGCTGGCCACTATGGATACAGGAAAATCAATATTAATAGTGCTTGAATGACTAAAAGGATTTGGATAAACAAGATTTTGTGCAGCCACAAGTTGATTGGTTTCTTTGATGCTGACGGAAATGTCAGGCAGACCGCCAATTATCAATGTTGAGTCTAGTTTCACAAAATATATATTATTCAAACCTAGACCAAAACTATTTGTTGAGCCAATTAATGCATATCCAGAATCAATTGTTGCAATTACATTATTCGCAACATCTTCCAAGTTTCCACCGTAGGTCGAACCTCCATTAAAATAAAAGCCAGTGCTAAGTTTAACTAAAAACATATCTCCAAATCCACTACCCAAATTTGAAATATTACCAACAGATAATACAGTGCCATCAATGCATTCAACTATAGAATTTAATTTAACATCATTAGTATAATTAGATTCATAAATGTTTACAATTGAATTAGTTGTCAAATTATAATTTACAATTAAGTTATTAAAGTTTTGAGGGTACAATAAACTATGTGAAGAACAACTCAATGCATAAAATCCATCAGTTTTTTGAATTATGTCTCCACCTTCATCTTCCCCGGGTCCCCCTATGTAATTCTCAGAAATTACATTCCCATTCAAATCAATTTTAGCAATATAAACATCTTTACTATTTGTTGTTGCATAAAAAGAATTACCAACTATAAGATAGCCATCAGGAACACTAATGATTGAATTTGCAACATCATCTTTATTGCCGCCAACTTTCTTTTGCCATTGCTCATTTCCATCGGCATCTGTTTTTACAATTAAAATATCGCTAAAAGCATTGCCTGTATCGTAAGTTTTACCCGCCATTATAAAGCCACCATCGGC
>JBILUU010000060.1:0-10882 GCA_044370815.1 Bacteroidia bacterium | reverse complement strand
TTAGAAAATGCGGAATCGCTGAAACAGCTGTAATTCAATCCATTGAATCAATGGATTGAAAACACCTGCTAAGCGGGATTACCCTCATAAAATCACTAGTACGTTACATGCGTAACTTCTATTGATTAATTCGGGTTTAACCTATTGGTGCCAACAATTGAAAAGATACATAGCGTGCGATTTTCCTCTTGTGATCAATTCGTTTTAAAGTAAGAATTTGGAATTTGATGCCGTTAGATACCGATAGCAAATACGTTTGATACATAGGAAAGAAGTATGCTTCTTGATGAATTGATGTCAAAATTACATTAGGCAAAATAATTGATGATTGACAGTTATTTATAGACCATTACAAGGTAATTGTGGACGAAGAAGTATATTATTAACAATGAAATTGTTTGAAACATTCAAAAATAATTCCGATTTTTAGTTTTTGGATTGAAATAATTAATACATTTGTGAAAATTTTACTGCTTTAAATGGAAAAGAAACTACAATTAGGTATATTGCTGACAACAATTCTCCTTTTAACCATATTTATTCCAAGTGTATTTGCGGCAGGTCCCCCGGTTGTTGCTCCTCCCCCTCCTCCAGGTGGTGGTTTACCTCCTTGCTGGGAGCCAGGCCCCTGCATTCCAATCGATGGTGGCATTAGCTTGTTATTTGCAGCAGGTCTCGCTTTAGGTGGTAGAAAGCTCAGCAAATCGTCAAAAAAAGACGAACAATAATTTCCATTAATGCTCAAAAAAATAACAGAAAACAACATTCTGTTTTTCCTGATCAAAGCTTTTCTACTCTATTTGCTTTGGTATGTTTCCTATGATTTATTTCTTCACCCAAAAGGTTTCCTCGACAATTTAGTAGCTAAAAATTTAGCTTTTTGGAGTTCCTTGATTTTAAAAACTTTTGGTTTCATAGCCATCGACTCCGAAGCTATCAGCACCGAAAACATTACTATTATTGGGATTGATGGCACATCTGGATTGTGGGTTGGCGATCCGTGCAATGGAATTACTTTGTTTGCACTTTTTATAGGTTTTGTTGTTGCTTATCCCGGCAGTATAAAAAATAAATTATGGTTTATCCCATTGGGCATGATACTCATACATATCATTAATATTTTAAGAATAGTAGGATTATGTATGGTGCTTTATTATTCACCAAAGACACTTGATTTCAATCATACTTATACCTTTACCATCATTGTTTATGCCTTTGTTTTTGGGCTTTGGCTACTATGGGCAAATAGATTTTCGCAATTGCATGCCCCCAACAAATAGCGCTCCATCCTATGAAATTAAAGTACAAGGAAATGCTGCTGATTTTAATCATGATTGTGGTTTTTGTAATCGCAGGATTCCTAAGAGATGCCGTGTTTACCAACATCAATGCCCAATTATTTAAATTATATTTTAAAAACTACGAATTTACACTTCCCTCCTATTTATCGGTTTTTGAAACATGGCCATACATGAAATTGTATTATTTTAAGTATGTGATTACAGCAGTCTTTATCATCATTTACTTTATGTTGAGTATTCTTGCGGTAAGAATTTTTTCAGGATCGATGGATGCTGTAAAATGGGTGTATTATGCCTATGGAATAGTTTTATTGCTTTGCTTGCTCACCTATTTTGGTGGCATATTTCTTCAAAATTTTCCAAAGGGTTATTTATTTACACGCAATTTAGTTGGGCTTCTGCAATCTCCTTTCATAGTGATGATGATAATACCTGCACTGAAACTCGAAAAAAAATCGTAACAATTTTTATTGTTTAGAATCTGTTTAACTATGCTTTTCGCTGTATATTAGCCAACTAAATTTTTTCTCCCTTGTCGATAGAAGTTACTGAAATAACCAAACAATACGGTGCCCAAAAAGCACTCGACAGTGTTAGCTTTTCTGTTGGAAACAGCTCCATTACGGGCTTTCTGGGGCCAAATGGTGCCGGAAAATCTACCATGATGAAAATTCTTACTTGTTTTTTACCTCAAAATTCGGGCATAGCCAAAGTTTGTGGTTTTGACGTGCATGAAAATAGTTATGAGGTGAAACAGCATGTAGGCTACCTGCCCGAACACAATCCACTTTATTTGGATATGTATGTAAAAGAGTACCTAGCCTTTGCGGCAGGTATCCACAAAGTTAAAAACACTGAAAAACGTGTGAATGAAATGATTGAAATAACCGGACTTACGCTCGAAAAGAATAAGAAAATTGGTGCTCTTTCGAAAGGTTATCGTCAGCGGGTGGGTTTGGCTCAAGCCTTAATTCACAATCCAAAAGTACTTATTCTTGATGAGCCAACCACGGGTCTTGACCCCAACCAACTCGTTGAAATTCGCAACCTCATCAAGGAATTAGGTAAAGAAAAAACAGTGCTTTTTTCCACTCATATACTTCAAGAGGTAAAAGCTGTATGCGACAACATCATTATCATCAATAAAGGAAAAATTGTAGCCAATAGCGATGCGGTGTCGCTACAACAGAGCAATTCAGGCAATCAAATGTTGCTATTGGAGTTAGACAAAGAGGTAAATGAAGGAACCTTTAAAAAAATAAACTCGATTATCAAGGTAAGAAAAGTAACGGGCTCAACTTGGCAACTTACTTTTCACAAAAACAATGACATTCGTCCTGAAATTATGCAATTAGCCATTGCCAATCAACTCACTATATTGAGCATGAAAATTGAAGAGCAAAGTTTGGAGGATATTTTTCAAAAGCTTACCACAAATTGATGTAAAAGCTCTAAATAATCAAAGAAAATCTCTTTCATTTGCTTAAAAATACTATATTCGCAGCTCTTTAAAACAATACTAACTTTTAAAAACAAAACATGTCTTATTTATTTACTTCCGAGTCTGTTTCTGAAGGACATCCTGATAAGGTTGCAGATCAAATTTCCGATGCAATTATTGATGCATTTTTAACTTACGACAGCGCTGCCAAGGTTGCCTGCGAAACATTTGTAACTACAGGTTTAGTTGTAATTGGTGGAGAAATCAAATGCAACAATGAAGCTAAAGCCAACGTTGACGTACAAAAAATTACGCGTAATGTAATCAATAAAATTGGTTACAATAAATCCGAATATCAGTTTGATGCGGTAAGCTGTGGTATCTTAAACGCTTTACATGAACAATCATCAGATATCAATCAAGGTGTAGAGAGGGCAAAAGAAGAAGATCAGGGAGCAGGTGATCAAGGAATGATGTTTGGTTACGCTTGCCGCGAAACAGATAACTTTATGCCATTGCCGCTCGAGTTATCCCACTTGTTATTAAAAGAACTTAGTGCTATTCGCAAGGAAGGTAAAAAAATGAAATACCTCCGTCCGGATGCAAAGTCGCAAGTAACGATTCAATATTCCGACAAGGGTAAACCTGAAAAAATTGAAACAATAGTTATTTCTACCCAGCATGATGATTTTGATGCTGATGAAAAAATGTTGGCAAAAATAAAGGATGATGTGTTAAACATTCTTATTCCTAGAGTAAAGAAATTAGTTCCTGCTCGCGTAAAAAAACTTTTCGGAAACGATATAAAGTATCATATCAATCCAACCGGTAAATTTGTTATTGGTGGTCCACATGGTGATACAGGATTAACAGGCCGTAAAATTATTGTTGATACTTATGGTGGTCGTGGAGCTCACGGTGGTGGAGCATTCTCAGGTAAAGATTCTTCAAAAGTTGATAGAAGTGCTGCCTATGCCACACGTCATATTGCCAAGAACTTAGTAGCTGCAGGGGTATGTGATGAAGCGCTTGTGCAAGTAGCATATGCAATTGGTGTGGCACAACCTGTTGGATTGTATGTAAACACCTATAACTCAGCGAAGGTAAGAAATAGCGAAGGTCGTAAATTAACTGATGGTGAAATCGCGGCCAAGGTTGCAAATATATTCGATATGCGCCCAAGTGCCATTGTAAAGCGTTTTGGTTTAAAGAATCCTATCTACAGTGAAACTGCAGCTTATGGACACATGGGAAGAACCCCGGGTAATGTTACCGTAAACGGTAAGGTTTACGACACATTCGGTTGGGAAAAATTAGATTATGTGGATACTTTGAAAAAGGAATTTCATATTGCTGAAAGTGCAGCAGTAACGGCCGAATAAAAACTATTCTAAAACATGATGAAGCGGGACAATAAAATTTGTCCCGCTTTTTTTGTGCTGTTAAAATATGTTTAGCTCACTAAAAATAAACGAAGGAAACTTTTTTTACTTCTTTTAGTTTCCATAGTTTTGCGGGCGCAATTTTGCTTTGCCAATGCTAACGGAAGAAAAAATTTTATATGGTGCGCGGGATCTATTTTTCAGATATGGTATTAAGTCAATTACCATGGATGATATAGCCAAGCATTTGGGGATGAGCAAAAAAACAATTTACACTTACTATTCGGAAAAAGACAAGCTCATTAGTAAACTTGTTGAATTTTTGTTACTTCAAAATGGATGTAACTTAGATCATATTGTCTTACAAAGCAATGATCCTATTCACGAGATAATGGAGACTATGAAGATGATGGCCTCCACCTTCTCCAAGATGAATCCTATTTTATTTCATGACATGATGAAATATTACCCTGAAGCATATCAGAAATTCAGAGAGTTTAAGGAGAAGAAAATCATCAATTTGATTGAAAACAATCTTAAGAAAGGCAGGGATATGCATTTATATAGAAGTGATATCAATATAAAAATATTGGCAAGGCTGAGATTGGAGGAATTGGATTTGGCTATCAATTTTGATGTATTTCCTACCGATAAATTCAATCTTGTGGAGGTACATATACAATTGCTCGATCATTTTTTACACGGTGTTTGTACCTTAAAAGGACATAAATTATTGAACAAGTACAAAGAACTTAATGAAGAAGAATAAACAAATCATCATATCATGAAAATAACTCGGATTAAAATGCATCGAATTGTGATGTTGCTCGTAACAACTATTGTTGGCTGCGGATATGCAAATGCGCAAAGCTACAGTTTGCAACAAGCCCAAGAATATGCAGTAAAAAACAGTATCAATAGTGCCAATGCCAAATTAGATGTAGATTTGGCAAGAGCAAAAAAGAACGAAGTTACAGGTATTGGATTGCCTCAGTTAAGCGGTAGTTTTGATATTAAGGATTTTATTGAGATTCCCACTTCACTCGTTCCTGCAGAATTCTTTGGTGGCCCCCCGGGTTCATTTGCCCCTGTTCAATTTGGAACCAAATACAATGCATCTGCAGGGCTAACTGCAAGTCAGTTGATTTTTAGCAGTGATTACATTGTTGGATTACAAGCATCTAAAACATATATGGAGCTTGCGCAAAAAGCGGAATCAAGAACTAAAATTGAAACCATAACATTGGTTACCAAGGCCTACTACGGTGCATTAGTTGCCCGCGAAAGATTCAAACTATTGGAAACAAACATTGAAAGACTTGACAAAATGTTAAAAGAAATGCGCGCACTCAATAGTAATGGTTACATAGAGAAAATTGATGTTGACCGTGTAGAAGTAAACTATAACAATTTGTTGGTTGAAAAAGAAAAAACGATGCGACTCATCAATTTAAGTGAGGCCTTATTAAAGTTTCAAATGGGGCTTGACGTTAATCAACCAATCATACTATCTGATTCCTTAACCACTTTCACAGCAACATTAAACGAGACAGGAAATGTAAAAGCAAATCCATCGGCAAGAATTGAATACTCTTTATTAGAATCTCAAAACAAATTAAACGAACTTGATTTAAAAAGAAATAGAATGAGCTATTTACCAAGTTTGGTTGCCTATGGATCTGCAACAGCGCAGGCACAGAGGCAGCAATTTGATATTTTTGACACCAAACAAAGGTGGTTTCCTATTGGTGTAGTTGGTGCCACCTTAAATGTACCCATCTTTGATGGGTTACAAAAAAACTATAAAGTAGAACAAGCAAAAATCAATTTATTCAAATCAAAGAATACGCTCGACTTGCTTCAAAAATCAATCAATTTAGAGGTCAACAACGGTGTTACTGCTTACACCAACGCGCTTGCAACATTAAACTATCAAAAGAAAAATATTGATTTGGCAGAAAGAGTATATAACACCACTAAAATCAAGTATGATCAAGGTGTGGGATCAAATTTGGAAGTCATTAACGCGCAAGCTTCATATAGAGAGGCATTGGTCAATTATTATGCAGCTATTTATGATGCATTAGTAAGCAAAACCGATTTAGATAAGGCGCTAGGAAATATTAAATAAAAAAAATTAAACCAAGAAAAATTTGAAAATGAAAAAAGCAATTTTATTTCTCTCAGTAGCAATCTTGATGGTTGCCTGCGGTGGCAACAAAAATAGTGATAACAAACAGGCGCAACTTGAAGCACTTAAAAAGCAGCAAGCAGAGCTAGCCGTAAAAATCAAAGATCTTGAAGCTGCAATTGCTGCTGAAGGAAAAACCATAGACAACACCAAGTACAAAAATGTGGTAGTAACAGAGGCAACAGCACAAAGCTTTGTGCACTACCTACATGTTCAAGGTAAAATTGATGCCGAAGAGAACATTACCATCAGTGCAAGAATGCCAGGTGAAGTAAAGCGTATTTATGTAAAAGCAGGCAAAGTAGTAAAGACCGGTGAATTATTGGCAGAGCTAGATAATTCTGCCATTGCTGCAGGGATCGAAGAATTAAAAACAGGCATGCAGTTGGCCAATACGCTGTATGAAAAACAAAAAGCCTTGTGGGAACAAAAAATTGGAACAGAAGTGCAATATCTTCAGGCTAAATCTCAAAAAGAATCATTAGATAAAAAATTAATTACGCTGAACGAACAGTTTGAAATGACCAAGATTAAGGCCCCAATTAGCGGTACTGTTGATGAAATAATGTTGAGAATTGGACAAACCACAGCACCAGGTGCACCGGGAATTAGAATTGTAAATACTGGCACCCTAAAGGCAAAAGGGGAAGTAGCGGAGGCCTATGCCGGCAGAATAAAGCAAGGTAGTGAAATGAAAATTATTTTAGCTGACATCAACAAAGAAATCATTACCAAAGTAACTTACAGCGGCAAAGTAATTAATCCCATGAACAGAAGTTTTACTGTGGAAGCAACTTTAGATGGAAATCAGGATTTGCATCCAAACATGTTGGCGGTACTTAAAATTGCAGATTATAAAACCGATAGTGCCATAGTGGTGCCTATCAACACTGTTCAAAATAGTGAAGAGGGGCAATATGTGTTGGTTGCTAAACAAAGTGGTAGCAAAATGATTGCTGAAAGAAGAGCTGTTAAACAAGGTCTTTCTTACAATGGTAGCGTTGAAATAATTTCAGGATTGGCAAAAGGCGACCGTATAATAACTACCGGTTACCAAGATTTAAATCAAGGTGACGCAATTATAATCAAATAAGATTTAAACTTTTCAATGCAGCCCTCATCAAAATGAAAGATACAGAAAAAGAATTTAAGCCAACCACCTGGAGTATCAATAACAGAACCAGTATATTTGTACTGACCATTATCATTACTTTAACGGGTATCTTATCTTACAATAATTTACCCAAAGAAAAATTTCCTGATATTGTTATTCCTACCATTTATGTCAGCACTATCAATGCAGGAACCTCACCGCAAGACATTGAGAATTTAATTACTAAACCCATCGAAAAAGAAATTAAAGCGATTTCAGGCGTAAAAATATTAACCTCCAATTCAATTCAAGATTTTAGTAACGTAATTGTTGAATTCGATACCGATGTTCCGGTAACAGAAGCCAAGCAAAAGGTTAAAGATGCCGTTGATAAAGCCCGCACAAGTCTTCCTACAGAGCTAACTAAAGAGCCTAGTGTACAAGAAGTAAATTTTTCAGATATGCCTGTGATGTATGTTAACATTTCGGGAGACTTTGATTTGAATAAGCTTAAGCAATATGCCGAAGACATCAAAGATGAGTGCGAGGGCTTGAAAGAAATTACCAGGGTAGATATTGTAGGTGCGCTCGACAGAGAAATCCAGATTAATGTAGATCGCTTTAAAATGGAAGCAGCCGATATTACAATGGGAGACATCCAAAGAGCTATTGGTTATGAAAATATGACCATCAGCGGAGGGCAAATTTCTATGGATAATATGAAAAGGAGTATTTCCATAAAAGGTGAGTTCAAGGAAATTGCACAATTAAATGATATTATCATTCGTTCGCAAAGCGGAGCTACCGTATATCTTAAAGATGTGGCTGAAATAAAGGATGGATATAAAGAAAAGGAAAGCTACGCGCGACTTGCCAATAAAAAAGTAATCACGCTGAATATCATCAAAAGATCCGGTGAAAATTTAATTGAAACATCGGATAAGGTGCGGGGCATTGTAGAAAAACTACAGGAAGATAAATTCCCAAGAGACTTAAAAGTAACTATTACCGGAGACCAAAGTACCTCAACAAGAACTACCCTAAAAGATTTGATCAATACCATTATTATCGGATTTGTTTTAGTGCTAATGATTTTGATGTTTTTCATGGGGGTAACGAATGCTTTTTTTGTGGCACTCTCAGTTCCATTAAGTTGTTTTGTTGCTTTCCTTGTATTTCCGAGCATAGGATTTGCACTCAACATGATTGTATTGTTTGCCTTTTTACTAGCCCTTGGCATTGTGGTTGATGATGCCGTGGTGGTCATTGAGAATACGCATCGTATATTTGATAATGGAAAAGTTGAAATAAAAAAGGCAGCAAAAATAGCTGCAGGTGAAATTTTTCTACCCGTATTATCGGGTACACTTACTACGCTTGCTCCCTTTATACCATTGGCATTTTGGAAGGGAATAATTGGTAAGTTCATGTTTTATCTCCCAGTAACATTAATAGTTACATTGCTTGCTTCCTTGTTGGTAGCATATATTATTAATCCTGTTTTTGCCGTTCGATTTATGAAACCGCATGAGGATGAAAGTTTGCCTGAAGTGAAAGCAAAAAAATTAAAAGGGTTAAAAATCAATTTGATTGTTTTAGGTGTTGCTGCCCTTTTGGCCTACTTTTCCGGAAGTATTGCAATGGGGAATTTTATCGTTTTCTTAATGCTGCTCACCTTATTCAACAGATATATCCTTGAGAAAGCAATCTATAGATTTCAAAACAAAACATGGCCATCCATTCAAAACAGATATGAACGGTTTATGAAAAAGTTAATTGTTGGGAGTAGGCCCGTTTGGCTCTTAGTTGGCACCTTCGGATTGTTTATTTTTAGTGTTGTGCTTATGGGAATTGTGAAACCCAATGTTGTTTTTTTCCCTGAAAGCGAACCTAATTTTATCTATACTTATATAACGCTTCCTGTTGGTACATCAACAGAATACACCGACTCAATTACCAAAATTGTTGAGCAAAGAGTATATAAAGTAATTGAACCTGAAGGAAAACCCAATCCCATTGTGGAAAGCATCATCAGTAATGTGGCAGTGGGGGCTACCGATCCAAACAGTGGAGACAGAAGCACTGCCCCCAATAAAGGAAAAGTAAGCGTGGCATTTGTTGAATTTGAGAAAAGAGACGGACGCTCTACCTCAGTTTATTTAGATCAGATTAGAAACGCTGTAAAAGGCATACCCGGGGCCGAAATTATTGTGGATAAAGAAGCTAATGGCCCTCCGGTAGGAAAAGCTGTAAGTATTGAAATTACAGGCGATGATTTGAATGAATTAATTACAACCTCTAAACAATTAAAGACTTATTTAGATTCCATGCAAATCCCCGGTATTGAAGAGTTAAAGAGTGATGTTCAAAATGTGAAACCCGAGGTAGTGATTGATATTGACAGAGAACGTGCAAACAGAGAAGGCATAAGCACCGGTCAAATAGGCATGGAAATTCGTAATGCAGTATTTGGTATAGAGGCCTCAAAATTCAGAGATGAAAATGATGAGTATCCTATTCAAATAAGATTCAAAGAAGACCAACGAAATAATATTGATGCGTTGATGAATCTTAAGATTACTTACCGTGATATGAACATGGGCGGCATGATCAGACAGGTGCCATTAAGTGCAGTTGCCAATGTGCACTACGACAACACCTTTGGTGGTATTAAACGAAAAAATCAAAAGAGAATCATCATGCTTGAATCAAATGTGCTTACCGGCTACACACCAAACGAAGTGGTTGCAGATGTTGAAAGAGCAATTAAAAGTTATCAAATTTCTGAATCTGTTTCCATTAAAATGGGAGGAGAACAAGAACAACAAAAAGAAACTGGTGCTTTTCTGGGAAATGCTCTTTTAATATCACTCGGACTAATGTTTTTAATATTGGTAACACAATTCAACTCTGTGGGAAAACCAATCCTCATTTTATCAGAAATATTTTTCAGTATCATTGGTGTATTCCTCGGGCTCAGCATATTCAATATGACCATTTCAATTGTAATGACAGGTATTGGCATTGTAGCGCTTGGCGGTATAATTGTGCGAAATGGAATTTTATTGGTAGAGTTTACCGATTTATTAATGGAACAGGGAATGTCGGTTGAAAATGCAGTTGTTGAAGCAGGTAAAACTAGGATGACACCTGTGATCTTAACTGCCAGTGCAACCATTTTAGGCTTGATTCCGTTGGCTGTTGGTCTCAACATTGACTTTGTTTCTTTGTTCGAACACTTTAATCCGCACATTTTCTTTGGAGGCGATAATGTTGCTTTCTGGGGACCATTAAGTTGGACCATGATTTTTGGGTTGAGTTTTGGAACCTTACTAACACTGTTTTTAGTGCCGGCAATGTATTTACTTATGTACAGATTAAAGGTAAGACTTGGTTTATTAAAGCAGGCAGAGGTAAAATAAATGCAATTGGTACAATTTAAAAGCTCACATTGTTTAATACCGTTTGAAACAT
>JBILUU010000390.1:0-2907 GCA_044370815.1 Bacteroidia bacterium | reverse complement strand
CCATCTTTTTCCATTACAATGAGGGCATCATCTTGTATGTGAATTTTATCGAATTCGGTTTCGAAAACCATCTTGCCTGCGTGATTGAGCAATCCATATTTACCAT
The DNA here is from genome assembly GCA_044370815.1 of Bacteroidia bacterium. Lineage (GTDB taxonomy): Bacteria > Bacteroidota > Bacteroidia > UBA4408 > UBA4408 > CAIKXD01. The sequence continues at coordinate 2,801 of JBILUU010000390.1, read as the reverse complement.
CCTTTTTGACTACTGCACCTTCCTTCCTGAAGTTACTCGCTTCTTCCCATTTGGCCGCAATATGCATCTTACCTTTTAAATCAATGTAACCATACTTACCTTTGACTTTTACCAATGCCAACCCTTGTGAAAATGATTCAGCTTTTTCGAATTGTGGTTTAATCACCACTTTTCCCGAAAAATCAACATAGCCCCATTTCGATTTCTTCTTCACGGGAATGAGCCCTTCCGATGGATGACCAATATCGGCATAGTCAAAGGGAAGTTGGGTTTTGCCGTTTTTATCAATCAAGCCACGTTTATTTTTTAGGGTTGCCTTTGCAAAGCCATGATAGAATAATCCGAAAACTTCATTTTCGTGCTTGTAGTCGAACTGAATTGGAATATTTATTTTTCCCTGCAAATCAATATAACCACATTTGTCATCTTTTGCGAGTAGTGCAAGCCCCTCGCTATAATTTGAAATAATATCGTTTACGCAAGGAATTAAACTATCGCCTTTAAAATTAACCAAACCATACAACTCATTGATTTGAACGCGAGCAACACCTTGATGAAATGTTTCTACCCAATCAAACTTTAATGGAAAAAGTAGTTTGCCTCTTTTGTCTATAAAGCTTTGCTTTTCTCCTTTCTCAACCATGGCAAAACCCTCATTAAAATCATAAGCATTATCCCACTCAAAGGGTATTACAACAGTTCCTTTGTGATTGATATACCCGAATTTTCCATCTTTTTGAGCCAACAGTAAGCTATCATGACTATCACCAAGTTCATCGTAAATCATAGGAATAACCAAATCTCCCGCACGATTCAAAGCGCCAAAAAACTGCTCCCTTTTAACCACCGCAATGCCTTCATGAAACGACTCGGCATCATCAAACGTAATTGGGATCACTATTTTTCCTGCTCGGTTGATATAGCCGTAGCGACCATTTTGTGATGCTACTGCATATCCTTCACTAAAGTTATCTAAGCTCTCATAGCTGAAGGGAATCATTACATTCCCATTTTTATTGATTGCGCCATATTTACCATTGTCGCGCAAAATTATAAATGCAGTTTGTGCAAGCGCGAGCTCGTTTTTGATTGCCTCTTTAAAAGGGTACTCAGGATATTTTTGAATGAAAGATTGAAGAAATTCGGGCGTGAAATCATTATTGCTTTGATTAAATATAAGTGACCACGCTTCATTGACATGCCTGTTAGCCGGATATTTTTTAATGAAAGCATAATAGGACTCATTGTCTTTGTAGGCCGTGCTGAGTCTAAAAATAGAATCCTCGGCAGCTATGATATATGGACTTTTAGGAAATTTTTCAATGAAAACACTGTAGGCCTCAGGGGTGTGAGCAACTGTTTTTTCTTGGAAGAGACAAAGCTCATAATTACTACGTGCGCTGCTTGCCTCCTCTGCTTGAGGATAAGCAGCTAAAAATGCTGAAAAAGCAGAAGATGTATTGAATTGAAGTGCTTGCGCGTAAGCAAGCGCATTCCTGTTATTGATTGCTTGAGCTTTCATGGGCGAGCTTTCGTATGTCTTCAGGTATTTTTCGTAGGCCTCAATCTTGTTCAATGCACTAGTATATTCATAGGCCCTTACCGCAATCAAATCTTTCAACTTATTGATGCTGTCGGAGGTCAGTTGTAGTTTCATCAATCGCTTATAGGCCTTGCTATCTTGAGCGGGCATGTGCACCGGTACTCTATTGATATTCGCATAGGCAGAATCAATTTGATGAAACGGATTATCTTTTCGATAGTAGATAACCGATAAACCAAAAGATGCAGCTGCACGATCTTTTTCACGACAGTTGTAAAATATTTTTTTTGCTTTAAAGTAATCGTAGATTGCAAGCGCTTCAAAACCTCGTTGTACGTTTGATTTAATCAATGGCTTTCGTGCTTGTGCATGAAGTTGTAATGATGTAGCAAGCATCAAAATCAAAAGTATCGGAGACCATTTCATAGAGCGCAAAATTATGCGATAACATTCAAAGTAGCATCATCTTTTTGATGAATATTATAGATTATGCCAATGTGATCTATAAAATATACAGGCATTTGGCAACCTATGCCATACATTCATATAAGAACCAATGACTGCTCAGGAACAGAGCATTAAGTTCGAAATTTTGCGCAATTGAAAGACAACTAATAAAATCCAAACCTTTCAGCGAGGACATATATTGGCTACCGCATTGGTAAATTTATTTACGGAAGTTTAGGCTAAACGCAATTTTCTACCTGGTCTTAGGATAGTTTTTTTGCTGATGCCGTTTAGCTTGCACAATTTAGAAACAGAAATTTTATTACGTTGGGCAATTTTACCCAAGGTATCGCCTTTTCTAATTTGATAGTAGCGTGATTTTCCTTTGTATTTGGTATAATCCTTAACATAATTGAAGCAATGTTTGTCAATCAAAAATTTATCGACAAGTAAGTTGCCATTTTCAAATGAAATAATACTTTCTGGATTAATAGCCATTCCTTTATATCTTACTTCAAAGTGCAGATGACTTCCGCGCGAACGTCCTGTATTACCTCCCAAACCCAATAGATCACCGGCTTCAACATGGTCACCTATTTTTACATCAAGTCTGGATAAGTGAGCATATATTGTTTCTAAACCGTTTTTATGGCGCACTACAACTACGTTTCCAAAAGTTGAACTACGTCTTGAAATACGCACGGTACCTTCAAATGCGCACTTTACTTCGTCTCCTGTTTCGAGGTCAACATCAATACCGTAATGGTAGCGATACCTTCCGCGTGGGCCAAAGTGCGAGGTAATCTTTCCG
>JBILUU010000389.1:0-2917 GCA_044370815.1 Bacteroidia bacterium | reverse complement strand
ACCGTTTTCGGCATCATATATATTAGCTTACAACAACGCGATTCGGGGCATGCCTTTAATTTGGCGGGAATGGGCTATGCTATTGGTGCTGCCCTTTGTCAAGGTGCGGGCTTGATTTTAGCAAAGAAAGCGTATGAAAATAATCCGATTGAAATTATTGCCTTTCATGCCGCCTGGATCAGAATCTTTGCGAGTGTTATCACCTTATTTATTTTTTCTCTACTTACCGGTGAAATGCGCATTATGGGCAGAAATGCTATTAATCCGGAAAATAGAAAGGGTTTGCTCTATATGTTTTTAGGGACTTTATTCGGTACAGTTATGGGGCTGAGTTTTGCCATGCAAACAGTTTCAAGCATCAATGGTGCTGTGGCACAAACTATTTTTTCATTGGTTCCTGTATTTGCAATTCCACTCGCCTACCTTTTTCACAAAGAAAAAATAACATTACCGATTATTCTTGGGGCACTCATTGCCATTGCCGGAGTTATCATTCTTATATGGCGGGAGGCAATATCAGCTTGGTTTAATCTTTAAGTTCAGGTACAACGAAGATATTGCGGGCAAATTTTTCACTTACGGTGTGCTTTTTCCCTTTCACTTCTATCACCAACATAGCATCATAGGCCTGCTTAGATACCACTTTTATTTTTGTACTGATGCCTAAACCTACCTTGACCACATATTGAAGAAATGTTGCAGAATTATCTTTTACAGCAACCATTTTACATGAACTTCCGGGCATCACCTCATCAAGTGTTTTTTGAACACGCATTTTAATTTGTCCTTTTGCATCGGGTATGGCATCGCCATGAGGATCAAACTCAGGGTAACCAAGCAACTCGTCAATTTTATTGATGAGTTTAGAAGATTGAATATGCTCTAGCTGTTCGGCTACCTCATGCACTTCATCCCATGTAAATGAAAGTTTCTCATAGAGAAAAGTTTCCCACAAACGATGCTTTCGAAGCACATCTATTGCTTTTTTCTTTCCCTCGCGGGTTAGCGTTATTTTACCGTAGCGTTCATAGTTCACCAACTTTTTTTCTTTTAGTTTCCTAATCATATCGGTAACAGTTGCCGGCTTCACCTGTAGCATTGATGCCAACTCGTTGGTTCCTGCACCGGCAAGGCCTGACTCTAGGTTAATTTTAAGCAGGGCTTTGAGATAATTTTCTTCTGTAAAAGATAACATGCTGCAAATTTAAACATATTTATAAAATAATATTTGTTTTGCTTATCTAACTTTTATATTTTTGTTTATCAAATTTTATTTATTAGATTATTTGAATACTTATTTATCTATATTAATTATTTTTTTTCTCAGTATTGCCTTATCATTCAATGCAGTGGCGCAAAACTTGACATTGAGCGGCAGCATCAAAAACGGGCATAGAGGGATTCCATTTGCTAGTGTTAGTTTAGACAAAACAGGTATTGCAACAGTTACCGACAGTACAGGAAACTTTGCACTTAAGAATTTAACAATTGGCAACTACACGCTGATGATTAACTGTATTGGCTACAAACCACTCAGTCAAAAAATTACATTGAATAACTCCACAACAATAAATTTGGTGCTTGAGGAGGCAGAAATGCAGCTTGGAGAGTTTGTGATTACCGGAGTGAGCAAGGCAACAAGGATTAAAGAAAACCCGGTTGCAATTGGGCGGATATCGAATATACAAATAGACGCAGGATCACAAAGTAATTTAATAGATGTGATACAGAAAAATACCGGAGGCGTTCGCATGCTTAAGACAGGACCTAATGTTTCTAAACCTTTTATCAGAGGTTTAGGTTACAACAGAGTGCTCACTCTATACGATGGACTAAGGCAAGAAGGGCAGCAATGGGGCGATGAGCATGGCATTGAAATAGATGCCTACGGCATACAAAGTATTGAGGTAATTAAAGGCCCGGCTAGTTTGATGTATGGCTCGGATGCCATGGCAGGTGTAATCAGTTTTATCCCTATTATGACCGATACCGCTTCAAATAAGTTGCAAGGAAAAATAACCAATGAGTACCATCATAACAACAACCTGATTGGAAATGCATGGTATCTCTTTCAAAACAAAAAGAAATTTAGTTTGGGTTTTGGTGGCTCCCATCGCATAGCAAAAAATTATCGCAACCAAATAGATGGCAGGGTATATAACACAGGTTTCAGAGAGCTTAATTTGAGCGGTCAGGCAGGAATAAAATTGAATAAATCTGTAATTGATATCAGAGGAACCTTATACCATAGTATACAGGGTATTCCTGATGGTAGCCGCGACTCACTTAGCAGAATGTTTACTAAGCAACAAATGGAGGGCGACCTTGATGACATAAAGCATCGACCAATTGTGAGTAATGAAGCACTTAATAGTTATGCTCCGGCTGAGTTGCATCAACAAATCAGGCATTACAGAATTTATATGAAACATGCTATTGACCTAGAAAAAAGCAAACTTGATTATACCATAGGGTATCAAAAAAATATTCGCAAGGAACTCACCCACCCTAGTGATTTGTCGCAACCCGGTCTTTTAATTAATTTAAATACACTTAACTATCACTTGATTTATCGGCTGCCAGGGAATGAAAAACTTACCACCTCGTTCGGCATTAATGGCATGTGGCAGATGAACTCCAATGGCCGTGCAACTTCATTTCCTATACCAGATTATAACTTATTTGATGCAGGCATCTTTGCAAGCAATCATCTTAAAATAAAACGTTTTACTATTAGTGGCGGCATACGTTTTGATACAAGATGGTTAGGAGTAAATGACCTTTATACTTTTGTTGACAAATCAACAGGATTTACTCAGAGAGCTTACACTGTTTCGCATCCTGAACATACACAACAGTACCGGGCATTCACCCGTAATTTTAATGGCCTTTCTGGAAGTGCAGGATTTACATACTT
>JBILUU010000387.1:0-2925 GCA_044370815.1 Bacteroidia bacterium | reverse complement strand
AATGCAAAACAAACTAACTCAAAAAGAAGTTATTGTTAAGGGAAAAGTCACTAAAAAATTGGAAGAGTTATTAGCTAAAATTGATTTGTTGCACTAAAGTGGACAAGTCAGGATTAATTCGGGTTTAATTGCACTAAAAAATAAATGCAATTGGTATAACTCTTTCAAAGTTCCCTGTGTATTTCAAGTTTACAAATCATATCATAATCTTTTTGTCAAACTATAATTGCGTGAAATTAGTTTGAAAGCTATTTTGAAAATAAAATGTATAATTTGGATTCTATATAATTATCGATCCCAAAAGCAAGATGTCTGACAAGGACAACAACCACTAATTCAAGGTTAGAGTCCCCGCCTTTTATCTAGTCTTGTAATTGCATTTTAAATTAAGCAGATTGCTCATTTTTAAACGCTGAATATTCGATAATCACCAGTAATACCAAATACAAAAATATAAAGTGCTATCGTGTTGGGGCTTGTCGTAATTAATACTTAATGAGCTTTTGCTCAAATACATGTTCACTGCCCGTTATTCTAATGAGGTAGCTTCCTTTTGCAAGCACTTCAGCATTAAACTTAAAAACATCACTTCCCTTTCCGGGCTCACTCACAAGCAGCCTACCAGATAAATCAAATAACGCCACATGTTGTATTTTTTCTTCGGCCCACACTTGTATAATTTCGTTGGAGGCAGGATTAGGAAAAATGTGCAGCGTTTTTGCCTTGCTAGCTGCTGATATACTACTGAGCGTGGTAAGCGCTGTGGAGGTGGTGTTGGTAATAATAGGGGCGTTAAAGTCAAAATAAATATAGGCGGTGTTCAAAATTTGATCACCAATATTCATGGTACTTATTGGTTTAATTTTGTATTTAACATAACCATGGCTGGCAGGTTCGTTGGTATTACTATCTGGGAGTAATATATTATTGAATCGGAACCATAACACGCCATCATAATTATTTACTACCATAGGATGACTGTTACTTATAATTTGGAGCGTGCTCATATCAAGCAAGGTGCTAAGCGTATCAATAATCAAAACCGTAAATGCGGTATCATTGCCAGTGTTCTGAAAAAATACTGTGTACTCTAGGTATTCGCCATTGGCAATAAATGATTGAAAAATATTCGTATTCGATACCACTTTGATGTTTGGGTCGTAGGAGCCGGTAATGGTGGAGTTTAATTGTATGCTGTTGTTACCCGGTGTTAAATCATTGGCATTAATAGCTGCCACCGAACTAACAAAGTTTGCCCCCAATTGAGCAGTAACCGAAACATAGTAACTTATCAAAAAAGAAATACTCTCCCCCGGAAGCAGTGAATAACTCATCACTGCCGAGTTGCCGTTGACTGAAGCGGCCAAAGGGTTAATGCTGTTAATGCTTATGTCGGGATGATTAAATAATAAATCAATATTTCCGGTTTGCGAGGTAGTGCCAATGTTGTTGAGTGTTACAAATGCAAATCCATTAAAACCCGGTCTAAAAAATCCTGTCACCAAATCAATCACCAAATCGCTTTGGTTTGGTATGGGCTGAAAAGCAAAGTTTCTGTTGGAATCAACCTGACTCGATAAGGTTTGAAAAGTAGACGTGTACCCAGTTGGATTAATGGTGTAATAAACAGGTGGATTAATCAAAGCGGTGGTGAAAGTGCCTGTACCCACACCAATCACATAATCGCCATTGATAAGTGTTTGTGAAGTGGATGAACCATTGTTCAAAGTAAGATTAACCGGACAATTTATTTCACCTGCATCAAATAAACTATTGCCATTGGCATCATAATATGAACTGCCTGTAATTAAATTGGTGCTATCGGTGTAAATAGCCACATAGTTCGAACCATTAATTTGTGCTGCATTTACGGTGTGCCCTCCAAAACGAGCCGTGCTACCCGCATTTCCGGTAAGATATATCTTGTTGTTGCTTGCCGTTATACCCATCGTGTTCATCGTAGAAAAATTAAATCCGTAACAAGCGCCATTCAAAACAGTACCATTGAGGTCGAGTTTAATGAGATATGCTTTGCTGCCCGGGTTAATACCTGCAGGTAGCGTATTGGCATACACCATTTGATAGGTGTCAAATTGGTTAGAGGTTACCGATGATAAGGTGTATCCACAAATAAACAATTGATTTTGGTGTATTCCTGCACAGTACATATTGGTTTCGGAATCTCCATATTTTTTTGCCCACAAAAAGTTGCCAGAATTGTCTATTCTAGTGAGATAGGTAGAGAAATAAGAGGCAGATAGGCTTGTCCCTCCAATGGTTACATTGCCTCCAAAGCTACCAGTTAAAAATACATCGTTTTGATAGGTCATTACCTCGGTGCGCCACCATGAGCCGCTGGGCAAATTATGCGCCCATTCAAAGTCACCGGAAGGATTCATTTTAATGATGTAATCATTCAAATCAGAAGGTGGACTCGTGATTATTCCGGCCGCATCAAGGTTCATACTGCCTTTAAATACACCACCCAAAAATAGCTCACCTGAGCTGTTCATAGCTAAGCTCATACTAAGTTGGGTATTGTTACTACCGGTGAGTACTTTTGCATTAATCCAGTTGCCGTTGTCATCGGCAAACGCAATCACAACATTGCCCGCTGAGGTGGAAACTGTGCTGGAGCCAATGTTTTGTGCTCCAACATTTTCAAAGGCTGCGGATACTGCTATGCGATTACTTCCGTTTCCTGTAATACGGTATAAATCGGCATTGCCCGAAGCTCCGCTTGTAGAGCAAGCAAAGGAATTACTCCACAACACATTACCATTTGGCGCATACTTTACCACAAATGCTCTTATACCCACAGGATTACTGATTGGGAATGGCTGACAATTGAGTTGCGTGGCCATTAAGGTATCACCAAAAAAACCGGAAACATATACATTGGATTGATTGTCGATATAAACTCCA
>JBILUU010000388.1:0-2925 GCA_044370815.1 Bacteroidia bacterium | reverse complement strand
TCAAAAGAAAAGCAATAACAAAAATTTTTCTCATCAGACTAAATATTGACTGCGAATGTAATTTTTTTTTTGCAGAAATCCAATCAAATTTACAATTTGTTAAAATACTGAAACAAGTTTGATTTAAAAAGTCGGCAATTGGGGTTTATTGTCCAATATTTTTTCAATACTGTCATTAATTTCTTTGCTGTATTTCTTGTAGGTGATCAAGGCATTTAAGTTTTCTTTTAATTGACTTTCTTTTGATGCGCCAAGAATAACTGTGCTTACATGCTGATTGTGCATGCACCAATTGATGGCAAGCTGCGGCAGAGTGATTCCTGATTGCTTGCTTAATTTCATCAATTCATTCACCTTATCTAATTTTATTTTTCCTTGATCGCTGAAAGTTTTTTCTTTGAGCCACTCCATACCACTGAGGTTGAGTCTTGATTTTTCTTTTTCTTTGTGGTTGTATTTTCCTGTTAGTAAACCTGATGCTAAAGGCGACCATATAGTAGTTCCTAAGCCGATTTCATGTTGGTACAAGCGGTGGTATTCAACTTCTACTCTTTCACGATGAAACATATTGTATTGCGGCTGCTCCATCGTGGGAGGGTTGAGATGATACTGACGAGCTACGCCATATGCTTCGCTAATTTGCTGTGCCGACCACTCAGATGTGCCCCAATAAAGTACTTTACCGGCATCCACCAGGTGACTCATTGCCCTTACGGTTTCTTCGATAGGCGTGTTTCTATCAGGTCGGTGACAAAAGTATAAGTCAACATAATCAACCTGAAGTCTTTTGAGCGAGGCATTACAGGCTTCAATGATGTGTTTTCTGCTGAGTCCTGTTTGATTAGGCAAAGAGCCACCCCAAAAAACTTTACTCGAAACCAAGTAAGAACTTCTGTCCCATTTCATTTTCCTGAGAATTTTGCCCATGACTATTTCCGATTTACCATCGGCATATACCTCAGCATTATCAAAAAAATTAACACCCGAATCGTAGGCAAGTTTCATTAAGCTCTCGGCAGTTTTATCACTGATTTGATTGCCAAAGGTTACCCAAGAACCCAAAGATAACAAACTAACTTGTAATCCTGATTTACCTAATTTTCTGTATTCCATAAATTAAATTGCGTTGGTAAACTTAGAGCTCAAATTTCAATTTTGCTCTCCCAGAAATTTTTAAATCAATGCGGTAATCTGAATATATTTTTACGTTCCTACTGCCATTGTCAAGAGTACTGGTAATAGCTTTCACATATATTTTTCTAACTCTTCCGAGTCTCGAAATCTTTTCCGCAGGATAGTTGATTTCAGTATTTTTTTCTGTGGGTGCTGTAACTCTTCCGTTACTTCCTACAGGCGCAGCCGCCAACACAACATTATCTTCTAATAGTGAATCAACTAAGCTGCCCAATGAATCGGCAAAGTATACTTGCACTTTTGACTCAACCGGAAATCCATTGGTTAAAGATAATTTTAATCCAAGAGATTGTAATTCTTCCACTTCTTTAAATTTGAAAATAATTGTGTCCTGAAAAATAAGATTTTTTAGCGTCCCTTCAAGCGGAATATTAATATCTAAGTCAACTTTGAACCTGCTCGAATCCTCAATGAAATTTTGCATTTGAGTGGCAGGAGGCGGAGGGTTTGATTGTGCGTTTATTTTATAAATTAAAAATCGAGGGAGGTTGGCCAATACCTGATTGATATTACTATTTCCTGTTCCAAGACCTAGTGAAGATGTTGCCGTTTGACCAATTTGAGTAGGAATAGCTATCGGTAATGAATTATTCAAAACTGAGCTCAACAGTGGAGTTACAGGAGTACTTGAAATGGGGTTGTACCCTTCTATCTGTTGAAACTCTCCTTCGATAGGCAAACCAAATGCATTTGAAATATTGATGCCTAAAGTTGCATTTTGAAATGCAATACTTCCACCCATTAAACTATTGTTGAAAAGTGTAATCGGTATGGTGTCAATATCAGGAGAAAGGGATTGTTGACCTATTGATCCAAATAAATTTCTAAAACTGATGTTGGATAAACTCATCACAATACCCAAGTTATCCTGACCTGGCTGAATAGTGTTGTTGGTTTTAATTATCTTCAATCCAAAATTTATTTTTAACCTGTTGGGAACTCCATTTTGATTCAAGTTGATGCGGTAACCGGCAAGACTAAAATTAGCACCTCTTGTGATGGGACTGCCGCCTGCAGCAGGAATGTTAACCTCGGTTGAAAAAGGAACACCATTTTTGCGTGCACCTGGAATACTGATATTGACTAAGAGTTGATGCTGAAAGCCAGAGATTAAATTTAAGGCGAGCAAGCATGACTTTAGGCTCATAGAATCAATATAAGCGCCATTGGGGCCTGCATTGAAAGCAAATTCTCCTTGAAGGGCATTGGGAAGGGGAAAAGTATCTTGCGCAGGGAATGTATCAAACCCGGGAGTGAGCGCTGCGGGAAATGTAAAATTAGAATCAATGGGTTGATCAGGTATTTTAAGTGCCTCATCAGCCCTCACAGATAATAAATTCCCGCGATAAACCAAGGTGATAAAATTATCTGCATCTATACTAAAATTATTATTGATGTTACTCAATGTTAGAATGTTATTAAGAGTCATTGAGGAGTTTACCAAAGGGATAGCAACATCGGGCTCCCAAAAAGAACCGGTTAACTTTTTCAACTTGAAATTCCCTTTCAAGCAAGCCGTGCAAAATGAAATTACAATTGCACATATAACAAACATTAAAAACTTTGAAATCTTATGCATAGTTACAGTTATCTTGCTGTAAATGTATGAAAAAAAACTTCAATCAATGAAAATAAACCCAAATTCCAATAATGCGTTTGCATTAGAAATAAATAGCTAACATGTTTCATTGTAAAGTGGTGTTTAAAAAAAATTAATGTTGGCCTTGTGAA
>JBILUU010000386.1:0-2926 GCA_044370815.1 Bacteroidia bacterium | reverse complement strand
TCTACATCTATTTCAGTATTCATATTGAGGAGGTTACAAGCATTTAAAATAATCGAAAGGTTCCATACAATCTTTGCATTTGTATAAGGCCTTGCATGCGGTGCTTCCAAATTGATTAATCATTTCGGTATGGGCAGAGCCACATAAAGGACACTTCACCACACGTTCGGCTTTGCCAAGCAATATTGCTTTGTTGACCGATGTTTTTTCGGGTGGAGCAATACCATACAACCTTAGTTTTTCCTTGGCTGTATCAGTAATCCAATCGGTAGTCCAGGCGGGAGAAAGTACCGTGGTAATACGATAGTTTTTCATGCAATATTTTTCTGCAATACTTTTGATATCACTTTCAATATGCTGCATGGCCGGGCACCCGGTATAGGTTGGTGTAATAGTTACATGCAAGGTGTTGTCTTCAATGCTGATATGCTTCAGGATTCCTAACTCTTCAATTGTGATCACAGGAATTTCAGGATCGGGAATAGCCTTGATTTCATCAATAATAATTTGTTCTGCAGCTGACATCGTTTACACAATTATAATGCAAAATTAACAATAATACCGAAGCGAAACGAGCAAGGGCTCAAATTGCCTAGTGGTGTTTATCCTAAACATTTTCTGCTTGCCAATTGAAAATCTAAGATTTTATATTGATATGGTCTCTCAAACAGTCAAGTATTACCGCAAATAATGGGTGTAAAATAATCAAGCACAGTATTCAATGATTGATAAATCAATCATATTGGCATAAGCAGTAAATTTCAAGAGGGAACAACCTTAATCGGCCTTGCTCCACTTGAGCGCAACCGGCTTCCCGGCTGCATTGTTGAACTGCAACAAATACATACCATTTTGCAGCATATCGGAAGGCAATTGTATTTCATTCACATCGGTACGTATCTGCAATTGTTTATTCCAAATTAACTGCCCTTGCAAATTATATAATTGCAACACGGTGTTGTAGTTTTGTACATCTTTGATGCGCAACATGCTGTGTGCATTTTGATGAATGATTTGACAAGTTGTATTGAGTATGTTTTGTTGGTTGTTTCCACTTACCAACGCTCCTGTGTTGTAAAACAATTGAGAGCCACTCACGGGATTGCTACTCCCGCTGGTAATGGTATAAAAACCATGTAATAAAATGTAATGCGGAATACCCGGTTTGTAATATTCATAATAAGTTTCTTGAGTAAAGCGCGGTGTACCGCTCACAGTATCGTAATAAGCCGACTCGCGTTTCACGCGCAACACATTATTGAAGGATGAGCCCGGAACCAACAAATCGCCATAGCCGTCACCAGAAACGGTTACACTACCTGCACGATAGCCGCCTGTATTTGAAACAGCTACAAAGGTATCGGTGTAGGTATCATTGTAGGCAAAAGGGAAACGAAGTTGTTCGTAAACATCAAGGTATTCATATTGTCCAAAAGATCCACCACCACCTAAAAAAATATAGGACGTATCGGAGAGTAAAAAATGATAGTACGGACTACCAAAAGAAGACCAAGATACGGTGGCATTTGCATCAGCATAGGTAGTAGCATAGGGTGAGGTTAAATTATCGATACCAAGAATTTCGTAGTTACTGTTGAATGCAGGAAGTACCGAGTAGTCGTATATTTGTGAGGCACCGGCATTTCCGGATGGGATATTGAGCGCGTTATTGATCACATTGATTGAGGCATTTTGACCAACGGTAATAGCCACAGTTGAATCAAGCACAGGCCCTTGCGCCTGCATCGGAAAGGGAAAAAGCAAAGTAATTAAAAAGGAGATTGGTATTGATATTTTCATAGATTATTTTTTTCGCAAGAATAGCAATTTTATGGTAATCGATAAAAAATAGTAAATAGGAGCATACACTATTTGCTCATGGAAACCCCTTAACTAATTATGCAATTGTTATACTGCACTATTGATGTAAGATTTTAAATGATACCAATAGCATTTATTTATAGTCCACCTAAAAAATAAATAGGCAATAGTTAATGCCGACACTCATTGAAATTAGTAAAATAAGGCCATAACTCATTTTAACTAAATTGAAAGTGTAATCAGTTTTATTGGTATACTTTTTTAAACATTTGCTATCTTACAACTCCTGCCTGAGCCCCTTATAAAATTCAACTTGTTTTTTATATCATTGCATACATAAAAAACAGTCATGCAAGCAATATCAACCGAGGAAATTCACCGCTGCTTTTTGCAATCTAGCGGTGTTTGCACCGATACCAGAAAAATAACCGAGAAGAGTTTATTTGTGGCACTTAAAGGGGATAACTTTGATGGAAATACTTTTGTAAAGCAAGCTATTGAATCGGGAGCAAGTTATGCCATAACAAGTGTTAGCGAATATGCCAATCAACAAAATATCTTTTATGTAAACGATACGCTGCATGCTTTGCAGGCACTTGCCAATTATCATCGAAAGCAATTTAATATACCGCTTATTGGCATCACCGGCTCTAATGGTAAAACCACCACAAAAGAATTATTTTATGCTGTATTGTCGCAAAAGTATCACACATTGGCTACCAAAGGTAATTTGAATAATCACATTGGTGTGCCACTCACGTTGCTTCAATTAAACAGCACACATGAGCTTGCCATCATTGAAATGGGTGCAAATCATCAGGGAGAAATTGCATTGCTGAGTAAAATTGCTGAACCCACAATAGGTTTAATTACCAACATTGGGAAGGCACATTTGGAGGGATTTGGCGGCATTGAAGGCGTGATTAAAGGTAAAACCGAGTTGTATCGTTTTCTCGAAGCAAATCAAGGTTTAATTATTTATAATGCCGATAATGAAATGCTAAAAGTTCAGGTAAGCAATCATCAAACACTGACCTATGGCTTTCATGATCAAGCTGATTGCAAGGGAGAAATTTTAGAGGATACACCATTTTTAAAACTTGCT
>JBILUU010000385.1:0-2932 GCA_044370815.1 Bacteroidia bacterium | reverse complement strand
AAAATGCAATAGCTGCCATAACAGTGGCAAGCAACAACTTTGCAGTGCCGATAAAAATTTATTGTCAAAATCAAATAATAACTGTGTAAGCTGTCACATGCCGCGCTCAGGTTCAATTGATATTCCGCATGTTACCGTACATGATCATTATATCCGAAAACCTTTACCCAGCAAAGAAAAAATAGTGCAGCAAGCGAAAGAATTCTTGGGATTGTATGCCATCAATGAAACTTCTCCCGATGCGGCTACCCGAATGATGGCTTATGTAAATCAATATGAAAAGTTTGAAAAGAAAGACATCTATTTAGATTCGGCACAAACCTATTTAAAGATACTCTCAAAGCAAGCATCAATAAAGCATTTGCATCTCCTTGTTCACTATCACTTTTTAAGAGAAAACTATCGTGAAATAATTGATCTGATTGGGAGCTTCGATCAGCATAAATTACTCAATCAGGTATTTGTGAAGCAAAGCTATGACAATGCCGATGCATGGATTTGTTATCGAATAGGAGAGGCGCATCAAAACCTAGGCGACTATGCCAATGCACGTAAGTTTTACCAACAGGCCTATCGCTTGGCTCCGGCCTATCCCGATTTTTTAAATAAGTTGGCAAGTGCCTGTCTTTCGCTTAATGATGAGGTACAAGCAAAACAACTTTTCGATAAATTAGTGAATCAATTTCCCGACTTTGCTGCGGGCTACTCCAACCTTGGATACTATTATCTTACCAAGCAAAACATTGATTTGGCCATTAAAAATTTTGATAAGGCCTTACAATTAGACCCCGATTATGAGTTGGCTTTAATGAATAAAGCGGGCGTATTGATGTTTCAAAATAAAAATAAAGAAGCAGAAAAATTATTACAACAGGTGCTTGCAAAAAATCCAAATCAACAAAAAGCGAAACAAGCACTACAACAGTTAAGGTAAGAAAAGATATTGCAGCATTATGGCTAAGAAAAAAACAAATAAAGCAAACGCTAAACCAAAATCATCAGGTTTTAGAAAAAAAGTTATCATCTCCTTTATAGCGCTAATCGTAGTTTTTGGAGGAGGAACTGCTTATCTCACATACACAAAAATATATAAACCCAATGTTGATCTTTCGGGCGAAAGTCAGGCCTATTTATACATCAAAACGGGGAGTAATTTTAATGATGTGTTACGCAGTTTGTTGGATAATAGAATGATTAAAAATGAAAGCTCCTTTGTGTGGGTGGCCGAAAGAAAAGGTTATAAAAACAAAGTAAAGCCCGGTAAGTATAAAATCAAAAAAAATATGAGTAACAACGAGCTTGTTAACCTTTTAAGAAGTGGCGCGCAAGAACCTGTTAAACTTGTATTTAATGAAGCCCGCACTAAACAGCAGTTTGTAGAGGTCATCAGCAAACAAATTGAGGCCAATCAAGAGGATCTCAACAGACTCCTTAATGATGATGATTTTTTAAAAGAGTATGGATTAAATACTAAAAATGTGCTAACACTATTTATTCCTAACACCTATGAGTTTTACTGGAACACTTCCGCAAATGAATTCATAGAGAGAATGAGCACCGAAAGCAAAAAGTTTTGGACTGCAGAAAGGTTAAAGAAGGCCCAAAAAATTGGACTCACCAAAGCTGAAGCAAGTGTTTTGGCAAGCATCGTGCAGCAGGAGAGCAGGGTGGCCGATGAGCAACCCGTAATTGCCGGGGTGTATTTAAATCGCCTTAAAAAAGGAATGCGCTTGCAGGCAGATCCAACAGTTATTTATGCCGTTGGAGATTTTACCATCAAACGTGTGCTCAACATGCATCTTGAATACGATTCACCTTACAACACATACAAGTACGCAGGATTACCACCGGGCCCAATATGCATCCCATACAGCAGTGCCATCGATGCAGTATTAAATCGTAAAGCACACAATTACATCTATTTTTGTGCTAAGGAAGATTTCAGCGGCAGACACAACTTTGCAGCCAACATTGCCGAGCACGATCGCAATGCAGCCAAATTCAGAAAAGCACTAAATCAACGAAAAATTTTTAAGTAAGGGTTTTACGCGTACTTAATTTTTAATAAAATATGGAGTCGTTGGTAAACCATAACTCGTTCTCGTTTGCAAAGAGTACGTAAAAAAATATGCGTTTGCAACGCATAAAAAACTCTTCCTTTTCAATGCGCTTAAATGATAATGTAGTATTACAATTTATACCTCTGCCTATTATAAATTATACCAATTGCATTTATTTTTTAGTCCATTTAACCTTAATTAATCAGTAGAAGTTACGTATGTAACGCACTAGTGATTTTATGAGGGCAATCCCCCTTAACTCGTACTCGTTTGCAACGAGTACGTAAAAAAATATGCGTTTGCAACGCATAAAAAACTCTTCCTTTTCAATGCGCTTAAATGATAATGTAGTATTACAATTTATACCTCTGCCTATTATAAATTATACCAATTGCATTTATTTTTTAGTCCATTTAAAAAATAAATATGCAATGGTTAATGCCGATACTACTTGAAATTAGTCCAATAAGATTAAGCCGTAATTGGACTAAATTGAAAGTGTAATCGGTATTAGTCCATAAGTTTATAGTATAATGCCGATAGAGTGTATGTTAAAGTTTAGAAATTGGACTAATACAGAAACCGTATCGGTATTAAAATAAAATTCCAAATTTAAACGCATGGTTTGGAATACTTAATGTTGCGTTACAAACGCAAACTCATCGCATTCTCGTTGCAAACGAGGACGAGAGACAGTAGCTTTTATAGCTCAATCAATGGATTATTACAGAAGCCATATCGGTATAAGTCAAACGAGTAACTTAAAATCTACCATCGGTATTATTTCAAACTCAACATTCTTTTATGCCAGCTTTTTCCGAGTGGAATAAGCCAATTACTTTCAAATTCTTTTTTAGTGTTTACCAGGTTAT
>JBILUU010000058.1:0-10988 GCA_044370815.1 Bacteroidia bacterium | reverse complement strand
TTGGGTTTGAATGAAACGGCAACCTTGCAAATTCTAGGAGGTGATACCTACAATTGGACTCCTTCAGCGGGCTTAAGTTGCGATGATTGTTTTTCAGTAATAGCCTCTCCAACAGTAAGCACCACCTATACTGTAACCGGAACCGATAGTGTTGGATGTCCCTACCTGCGTGTGATAAACGTTATTGTAGATATAGTATGTAATGAATTGTTTGTTCCTGATATTTTTTCACCTAATGGCATCGGCAACTCCGAGAATGAAAAACTATGCGTCTATAGTAACTGTATCAAAAGCATGAACCTTGGTATCTATAACCGATGGGGCGAATTAATTTTTTCTACCGATAGTCAGAATGATTGTTGGGATGGAACACACAAGGGAGTAGCAGTGATGACTGGGGTTTATTCATACAGGTTGTTTATTGAGCAGTTTGATGGAGAAAAAATTGAGAAAACAGGAACCATATCATTAAACAGATAAATAAAAAAACATTGACTAAATATTTCATGAAAATATAAATAATGACCATTGATATAAAAAACATATTATTGCCTAGTAACAACAATTTACTTGAGTGTTTCCAGGGCCAAAGAAGTAAAGTTGCGATGTTGTTGCTTAGCTTCATGGTTCTTAATACTCATGCGGTTTTATCCATAAATAAGCATATTGATAACTCAATTCAAAATATGAATGTATCATGTGCAGGCCTGCCCGATGAATTTTATGTTAACCCCACCTCTGAACATAATGACCAACTTGAGCAAAAAGTAAATAGCTTATTGAATTCACAACCTGTGAGATTTATCGAGAATAAGGGTCAAATTAAAATGATGAATGGGGTGAAAGTTTTATTTAGTGCAGAGATTCCTGGCATGCGCCTTTTGATTACTGAAAAAGGACTAACTTATATTTTTATGAAGTATGAAAAAGAGGGTGAAGAAAAAGAAGAAAAAATAAAAAAATCATTTAATAAATACCCAGAAAAAGAAAAAGAACAAATCAAGGTTGAAATGTCATGGATTAATGTTACACTTAAAGATGCCTTTATCAGCTCCGAGCAAATTGTCGCGGAGAAAGCTAGTATTACAAATTATAATTATATTTACCCTCATTGTCCCAGTGGGGTTTATGGTGTCAATGAATTTGAGAAAGTTACAATTAAAAACGTTTATCCAATGATTGATTGGGTATTTTACAACAGTAGCAAAGGTGGAATGAAGTATGATTTTGTTATACATTCCGGTGCAAACCCCGATATAATTAAACTTCTTTACGAAGGCGATAAACCACTTAAATTGAATAAGGATGGTAGTATTGAAATAAGATCAAAACTAGGCAAGCTTTCTGAAGCCAAACCATTTTGCTATTTATCGGACAGTAAATTGGAAGTATCCAGTAGCTACAAAATAACCTCTTTGAGTAAGCATGCTTCATTATTGGAGTATAACCTGGGTTACTATGACCGCAATCATTCACTAATTGTTGACCCGCAGCTTGTTTGGGGTACTTTTTATGGGGGCGATGGTGCCGATGGCTTTTCAACAATGAAGGCAGATAACAATGGAAATGTTTTTGTTTCGGGATATTTAAGTGGAACAACTGATTTGCCGGTTTTAAATGTTCCGGGAAGTTATTTTCAAGCAGCTTATTCATCAGGTATTGATGCCTTTGCTTTAAAATTTTCAAACACCGGAGTTTTGCTGTGGGCCACCTACTTTGGAGGTGTGGGTTCCGAGCAAATTTATTCGATGGATTTTGATTCTTTAGGCAACTTATTTATGGTAGGATTAGCCGCTGCCTCTAATTTCCCAATACAAAACTTGCCGGGCGCTTACAATCAAGCAAATAGCAATGGTATTGATGCTGACGCTCTAATTCTAAAGTTTTCTAATACTGGAGCTTTGCTATGGTCAACGTATTTTGGCGGAAGTGGCTTTGATGAGGCTCATAGCATTGATTTTGATAATGCAGGGAATTTTTTTGTTGGAGGGTTCTCAGCTTCTGGTGATTTTCCTTTTCAAAGTTTTCCAGGAGCTTACACTCAGCCATTTGTAGCTAATGATGGTGCAGGATTCATTGCTAAATTCAGTAATACTGGTAGTTTACTTTGGTCAACATCATATGGTGGTAGCAATAGCGACAATATTAATGCTATTGCATTGGATATGAATAACAACCTATATTTAACCGGCAACACCTTCTCAACTGATTTACCTATTGTTAACTTTGGCAGTGCATACTCTCAACCAACACTTGGCGGGTTTACCGATGTATTTATTGTCAAGTTTAGTGCATCAGGAGCAATTCAATGGTCAACTTATTACGGTGGTTCCGATCAAGATGATGCTTATTCAATAGCAGTTGATGATTCTAATCATGTGTATATTATGGGCACTGCCTATTCAAGCAACTTTCCAATACAAAATTTAAGCGGTGCCTTTAACCAGCCAACTGGAGGAAATCAATTTGATATTTTTCTTCTTAAATTTGATGCTAACGGTACAAGGAAGTGGGCAACTTATATTGGAGGGAGTGATCAAGAAGGCATGGGGGCACTTAATAATAGTTTGGCGATTGATGCCTGTAATAATGTATTTATCGCTTTCGTGACATTTTCTACGGATATAGCCGCAGTGCCCTATCAGCTTTCTTGTGGTGGTTTTAACGATACCCTAAACAATATTTTTAACTCTGATTTTTTCATTATGCAATTTTCAAGTAAGGGAGAACTAATCTGGTCAACCTTTGTTGGTGGTGATGGCGGAGAGTTTAGATCATTGATTGCGCTGGATTCAGATGATAATTTATTCATTTCAGGCGAATGGACGAGTGTTACCGATAATTCAACTTATCCATTGGTTGATCCTGGTGGTGGATCCTACTTCGACCCATCATATAACTTGGGTCTTGATGATGGATTCATAATGAAATTTATTCCTGTTCAACCTACCTATGCAACATCCAAGTTAGACTCTGATGTTTGCGGTAATTGCAATGGTAAGGCTGAGGTAACTGTTGTTTGTGGTCAAGCACCTTATACATTTACATGGAGCAATGGTGTAGTTGAATCCAATGTTAATGTAGCCAATAGTAGTATAGCCTCACTATGTCCGGGAAATTATTCTGTGAATGTTTCTTGGGGATGTACCAACGATACTGTCTTTTCATTTGTGATTAACGGTTCCACCGCAGTAAATATTACAGCTTCATCCGTAAACGGAACATGTGGTCAGGCTAACGGAACCGCTACCGCTGCTGCTACCGGAGGCTCCGGCACTTATACATATGCCTGGTCAAATGGTGCTACAGGCAGCTTTATAACAGGACTTACATCTGGTAACTACACCGTTATTGGAACAGATAACAATGGTTGTACCGATACAACTCAGGTAATAGTAAATACCTCACCCGCTTCAGGTGTTATCTTAACCTCAAACGATACCATCTTGGGTTTGAATGAAACGGCAACTTTGCAAATTCTTGGTGGAGATACTTATAATTGGACTCCCTCAACGAGTTTAAGTTGCGATGATTGTTTTTCAGTAATAGCCTCTCCAACCGTAAGCACTACCTATACTGTAACCGGAACCGATAGTGTTGGTTGTCCCTACCTGCGTGTGATAAACGTTATTGTAGATATAGTATGTAATGAATTATTTGTACCCAATATTTTTTCTCCTAATGGAGTTGACAATATAGAAAATGAAAAGTTTTGTATTTACAACAATTGTATTAAAACAATGAATTTAGGCATATACAACCGATGGGGCGAATTGATTTTCTCTACCGATAATCAAACCACCTGTTGGGATGGCACACACAAGGGTTTACCAGTAATGTCAGGGGTTTATACCTACAGATTATTTGTAGAACAATTGGATGGAAATAAAATAGAACAAAAAGGAAATATTACACTCACACGATAAAATAAATAACAATGAAAAAATTAATTAAAATTTCTCTCATTTCCATGAGTATCTCAGGAAGCGTATTTGCACAGGATGTACATTTTTCTTTTGCAGAGCTATCACCCTTAGCAATTAATCCGGCTCTTGCCGGTGCAAATGCCGATAAGGAAGTGATCCTTAATTACAGAAATCAATGGTCAAGGGTTGGTACCCCATATGCCACTCAAAATGCGGCTTTTCATGGCAGGTTGAGTAATACCAAAAAGAGGCAAGACAATTGGATTTGCGGAGGTATACAACTTACGTCAGACAAAGCAGGTGCCCCCGGTATTAACAATAATGGTGTATCGCTGTCGTTAGCCGATCAAATTAAAGTGGGCAGAAATTCTCGCGTTGGCCTTGGTTTACAAGTTGGTTTTGCTCAACGCGCAATACGTCCTGCAGATGGTAGATGGGGTAGTCAATATGATGGCACTGCCTACAATGCAGGTCTTCAATCAGGAGAAGAAAATGGCAATATTTCAAAAAATTACGCTGACGTTGGAGTTGGAGCAGTATACTCTTACACTAAGAGAAAAGGTGTTGTAACAGGAAGTGTTGATCGTTTGTTTAACGTTGGATTTGCTGCCTACCACGTAAATCGTCCGGATTACGGCTTTGTGACTACCGAAAATGCTCGGTTGCCAATTAGATTTACCTTTTTTGCCAATGGTGAGTTTGCCATTAGAGATGGAGCAGCGGCCTTGATGCCCGGTGCATACGTATTCCGTCAAGGAACCTTCTCAGAGTATTTGGTTGGACTTTACTACAAATATAAAGTTATCAACCCCAGTAAATATACCGGTTATGTGAAACCATTGTCAGTTTCATTTGGTGCTTTCGCCCGCGCTAATGATGCAGCTATTCTAAAATTGCTAGTGGATTATCACCGCTATTCAATAGGTTATTCATTTGATGCTAATACATCTAAATTGTCAACCTATATTCGTAGCAGAGGTGCGCATGAAATAGTTTTGCGCTTTGTAATCTATTAATCAATTTGATTTGTTTGCACCGATTAGACAATTAAAATCTTAATACCTTAAATTTGAAATGATTAATCATTGTTATATGTTAACGACTTGGTTTTAACCCAAATTCCGCATTAGAAAATGCGGAATCGCTAAAACAGCTGTAATTCAATCCATTGGTTCAATGGATTGAAAACACCTGCTAAGCGGGATTACCCTCATAAAATCACTAGTGCGTAACATTCGTAACTTTTATTGATTAATTTGGGTTGAAATTAGAATAAGCAACGAAAAATTATTTTCGTGTATTAAAATTAATTAATTTTGATGTGATAATTAGTTTTGTTTTGCAACAACAATAAAATTAAAATAGCCTAAACTTGTTTTGAGAACTCAAAAGTGATGGCGGAGACAGTTGATTTTTTTCAAAATTAAATACCAAGCACCATGAAAGAGTATAAATTTTGTCAGAGCTGTGGATTTCCTTTGAAGAAGGATAAGAAAGGTGGTGGTAGCGAAAAAGATGGAAGCATCAACAACATGTATTGCTCAATGTGTTACCAAAATGGTCAGTTTTTAACACCCCCCGACATTGATACGGCAGCTAAAATGCAACAATATTGCATGCATGAAATGAAGAAAGACGGAATGAATGCGGTTTTTGCATGGCTTGCTACCCGGTCAATTCCCGGACTTAAACGTTGGAAAAAATAAGCGAGTCTGCTGGCTATTTTGTCAACTGTATAGGTTACAATGTTGGCATAAAAATGTTAAGTTGCCATGCTTTTTATTTAAGAGGTTGGTAGTAGTGACATATTATTCAGCTTAACTATAACTTTTTGTTTGTGCTGATGTTGTTTAACTTTGAGCACATGGTATATCGCATCCAAACAATAATATGAGATTCAAAAAAAGTCATCTCTTCAATCGGCTGCTCATCAACTGGAAAAAATTAGGTCCCGGTCTTGCCACAGGTGCAAGTGATGATGATCCTTCAGGTATTGCAACCTATTCTCAAGCAGGCGCTGCTTTTGGTTTGTCAACTTTATGGACATCTCTAATTGCTTTCCCTTTAATGGCTTCGATACAACAGATGTGCGCGCGTATTGGGCTTGTAACTTCACAAGGACTTACCGGAACACTAAAGAAACATTATCCCAAGCCTGTATTGTATTTGATGCTTCTTTTTAGTTTCCCTGCTATTGTTATGAATATAGGAGCTGATATTGCAGGCATGGGAGCTGTTGGTAATTTACTTTTTCCATCTATTGATGCAAATTATTTCAGCGTAGTTTTTACCATTATCCTTTTGGGCTTAATTATCTATTTACCGTATCAAAAAATTGCCTCGGTATTAAAATATTTATGCGTAGTAATGCTGGTTTATTTTGTGGTTCCATTTCTATATAAACAAGATTTTCTTGCAATTTTAAAGTCAACTTTTGTTCCAACTATTCACTTTGACAAAGAGTTTCTTGCCATCATCGTTGCTATACTTGGTACAACTATTTCACCTTATCTCTTTTTCTGGCAGGCATCGGTGGAAGTAGAGGAAATGCAGAGCAGTAAAAAGCATATTGTTGTGGATAAGAAATTAATTGGTAATATCAATACTGATGTAAACTTTGGAATGACTGTATCAGGCTTGGTAATGTATTTTATTATTCTCACCACAGGTACTGTTTTATTCAACAGCGGCATTCATCAAATAGATACCGTAGAACAAGCTGCCATGGCCTTAAAGCCTTTGGCAGGAAATATGGCCTACCTATTGTTTGCTATTGGCGTTATTGGTACAGGTTTAATTGCAATACCGGTGCTGAGCGGTTCTATTTCTTATATCATCACCGAAACTTTTGGATGGGAGCAAGGACTCAATAAAAAATTTCATGAAGCAAAAGCATTTTATACCATAATTGCTTTCTCTCTTATTTTAGGATTGTCTCTTAATTATGTGGGAATAACTCCAATACAATCATTGATTTATACCGCAATTTTATATGGATTAACGGCACCAGTGCTTATTGCTATTATTCTTCATATCTCTAACAACAAGGTAATAATGGGCGAAAATGTAAATAGCAAAACCGATAATGTATTAGGATTTACTGCCTTAATTATCATGAGTATTGCTGCAGTAGCTTTGATGTATACACAACTTTCAGCCATGTTTAAATAATATTGTTGACATGGTTTACTAATCTCACCTGAGCGTAGGTTGCCATTACGTAATTTGGGTTAAATTGATAGTGTAATCGGTAGAAATCACCAAAGGGTTACATTCTTAAATTTTACTGATTAAATAGTGTATTACTTCCAAAAATCATTTTGATTTTTCTTTTTAATGGCTATTAATTAATACATTTACATTAAACTAGCTATTTATTTTGATGCAGAAAAAAAATATTTTCATAGTTATACTGATGTTGTCGGCATACTATGATACACTTGCGCAGTCATACGACAAAAACTACAAAAAAAATTTGAAGTATAGGTTGTTGGTGAGCTATATTTCTGAAACAAGAGATTTGACTACATTTCTTGAATTGAACAAAAAGATTGATCCTCTCGGGAAAGAAAAAGCAATATTGAAGAACTCGCCTAATCTCTTGTCGGGGTTTATGTTTCAAACCAACAATATTGCCTATTATTGGGCTGCTGCCTTGCCGCAAACAGCCGCTGAAATAGATAAGTATGGTCGTCAGAAATCTTTTATTACCAAAGGAAGTATCCTGATTGATGAACTTTTGATTAATGTAAACTACGTAAATCAATTAGGTTTTTATGATCAAAATTATTTGAATCATCCCGAAATAAAAGGTGATACCGTTAGTTACAGAAGACATAACAATACCAAATTAGTTTGGACAAGTGTTGACTTAAATTATTACCCCGCACAAAGACAATCGTGTTTAGGTGTGCCTTTCTATTTTGGTGAGCGGCAATTGAAATCTAAATTCTTTGTGGGGTCACGATTGGCTTACAACAACATTAAACTTAATTCAGGTCAAGGTTCCTTGTTTCGCGATAGTGTGCATGCAGAAGATGCCTCCTTGCAATTTGCATCCCTGCGATATACCGGACTAAGCTTTGCTGCCGTGCCATCGCTATATTTAGTAGCTAAAAAAAAATGGTTTATATTTTTTGATGCGGCACTCGGTATCTCTGTAGGTGCAACCAAAACCAATGTCAATAAATCCTTCAACCCGCTGCTGCAAATAGAAATTCCGCAGGCAAAAGTAGCAACTGGAATAAACACCGATAGGTTTTTATTGGCCCTGTACTACACTTACTTGAATCAAACTTTTCAGTCAGGCAGTCTCAAAGTAGGCAATGTTCTCGGTAATTTTGGATTTCTGATTGGACTTAGAATTAATCAATGGCGTTACCGACACTTAAATTGGGAAACCATTTAATCTTTACCATATGATAGTAATAACTGGTTTAAAAAAATGGATGACAGCCACCTTCTGTTGTATGCAACTTTTTTGGGTTTACAAGGTGCATGCCAACGAGGTAGTAAATGATTTTTCGCGCACTTACGGTAAGTACGAAATAAACATCACTTGTACACCTTTTCATCTTGAATTGGTAGACCGCCAAAAGAAAATCAAACTTCTCTCAAGCAAGGGCGATGTGATTTTACGACATCAGAAAAATACCAATGTGGTATATGCCAAACCATATTATTTTTTCGAACAGGGCAGCAAGGTGTTTGAAGCAAAACTAAATAAAGTAACAAGGATTGTTTACGGAGAAAAAATATCATTTTATTTGGGGAATACTAAATTCGATAGTCTTGCAGTGCTTCAGTTTTTTGTTTTGCCCGATAGTACCTTTTGTTTTGATTTCAAAGAACTTTCTTATAATCCTGCGGGAGTCAGCGTAATTTCTGAAATTACAATCAACTTTGATGCTGATGCAGAAGATACTTATTTGGGAATGGGTATGCGGTACAATACTGTAAATCATTATGGTTCAATTGTTACACAGTGGGCAAGTGAAGTAGGCCCAAATCTCCCTGTTGTTTCCGATAACGCCACATTGCAGGGAAGAGACATCACCTATGCTCCTGTGCCATTTTTTCTCAACCTAAAAGGTTACGGCTTACATGTGAATGATTTCAATTACAGCGTATTTGATTTTGCAAAATCATCATCAAATACTTTTAGCATTACAAATAAATCGGGTGCTGTTCATTTAAAAATTTTCACCGCTGATACGCCATTGCAAATCATCGGAAAATATTTTAATGCCAACGGGAAATTCAAGTTACCCAAACCTTGGGTATTTGGTGTGTGGGCTGCGGCAGGAACCGACTATCAATCAAAAGAAAGTGGACAAGAAATTAATTATACGGTGCTTAATACGTGTCGAAAAAATAAAATTACGCTTAGCGCCATCATGGCCGAGGATTGGTACTTCGATTTTTTGAACAGTAAGCCTATCAATGATTGGACAGTAAACAGGAAATATTATCCTGCCTATGAAAAAATGATAGCCGAGCAGCATCGCTTAGGAGTGAAGCATATAGGGTATTATCTACCTTATCTTTCACGCAAAAAATTGTTTAAGCTCAACCTCGATTTTGTTGAAGCAGATACAAAAGGATTGCTCACTAAAAATACAAATGGTAAAAGTTATGTTTTTAAATTTTTTGTTTGGAACAGCACACAATTTGATTGGAGCAATCCCCAAGCTGGCCAACACTTTCATTCAAAATATTATTCCAACTCCGAAAAGATGGGTGTAGATGGATGGATGAATGATTTTGGCGAATACACACCTTACCGTTCTATTTCATATAATGGAGAGTGGGGCAACAACATGCACAATAAATATCCGCTACTTTGGGCAAAAAATGCTCAAGAATTTTTTAAAAAAGCACGTCCCAATGGCGATTATTGTTTGTTCTCGCGAAGCGGTGCAGCCGGCTTGCATCAATATAATGATTTTATTTTTACGGGAGATCGTAATGCCAACTACGATAAACTGTCGGGCATAGGAGGTCAAATTACAGGTGTGCTATCAGGGAGCATGTCGGTGCATCCCAACGTTTCAATTGATATTGGAGCATACAACTGTGAAAAAACTAAACCAATGAATAAACTGCTTATGTTTCGTTGGATTGAGGCCGGTGCGCTGATTCCTGTCATGCGCTTGCATAGAGGCGTACAACTTTGTGATCACTGGCGCTTTGATGAGGATGAGGAAACTTTAATGCAATGGAAAAAGTATGCCCAATTGCACGCAAAGTTATTCCCTTATATCTATACTTTAGCTCAAGAAGCTGCTGATAAAGGATGGCCTATGGTAAGACATTTATCAGTACACTTCCCTAGCGATTATAATTGCCTCAAACAAGACTTTGAATTTTTATTGGGCGATCGTATATTGGCCAGTCCGGTTATTGAAGATAACTTAAATATAAAACGAAATGACATCACTCAGGCCAGAAAAACTTGGAAGGTTTACTTACCTCCGGGAAATTGGTATCATTACTGGTCAAACAAAAAATATATAGGTGCTAACAATTATGAAGTACCTGCACCACCGGGTATGCTTCCTATGTTTATTAGCGAAGGAAAGATTATACCAACCTATAGCAAAGAAGTGGATACTTTTGTTGAAGGTGTTGAGGAGCCCGATGTTAAGGACTTTGAACACGTGAACCAGGCCATTGAGATTTACTTTTATGGCTATGGTGAAGATGCCCTAACACTTTGGGATGGAACAATAATTACTTGTAGCAGAAAAAAAGGTGAACAAGGAAAATTTCAAATCAGCAATAACCATGAAAGAACCTATAATTGTGTGTTTGTTGATGGAGTTGATTAGTGCCACTGTACCAGTGTTAACTATTATGAAATCCGAAATGTGAGTAAGTGCTTGAGATTGAAGAAAAATGAAGTTGAGTAGGTTTCAACTGCGTAATTTGGCCTTAGTAAATACAATTGGTATAACAAGCAGCTGCGCTAAAAATAGACAGCGAAATTTTCAGGGATGTTATATTTAAGAATGGACTATAATATTTTTGCTTTTAACCCAAATTCCGCATTAGAAAATGCGG
>JBILUU010000057.1:0-11007 GCA_044370815.1 Bacteroidia bacterium | reverse complement strand
CATTGCCTGATTGAATTTTGGATTGATTACAATTTTTCCGGTTTTATCCATGTAGCCCCACTTTCCGGTTTTAAAATCACCAACTCTGAAACTAGCCAAACCTTCGCTAAACTGATTGGCTTTATCAAACTGAGCTTCAATTACCCACTTTCCGTTTTTGTCAATAAATCCGTATTTACCTCTTGCCTCGTTTCCTAAACGCACGTTGGCCATTCCATCTTTAAATTCAAAAGCATCATCAAAATTTGCAGGGATTACCATTTTTCCTGTTTTGTCAATGTAGCCCCACTTTCCTGTTTTCCAATTACCGGTTTTAACACGAGCCAATCCTTCACTAAAATCATACGCAGCCTCAAATGTGGGGGGTAAAATTTCTTTTCCTGTTTTGTCAATAAACCCAAACTTGAGGCCTTTTTGAAAGCGGGCTGCCCCATCATTAAAGTTGTAGGTGTAGTCGGCCGATGACTCGATAATAACTTTTCCTGTTTTGTCGATATACTTCCATTTACCTTCGAGTTTTACCACTGCCAAGCCCTCTTTGAACTTATAGGCTTCTTCATATTGCGCAGGAATAACCATTTTACCGGTTTTGTCTATGTATCCCTTTTTTCCTTTCTCCTTTACCACGGCCAAACCATCGTAAAACTGATCGGCAAAAGTGTACTGTCCTTGAACAATTACTTTTCCGCTTTGATTAATGAAACCGTATCTCCCTTTGTCTTCAAAGGGATATAATCCATCCTGTGCCATCACAGAAAACGCCCCTGCAAACATTGCAAGCGCCACTAAGAACCTTTGTTTGAAATTAATTTTTATCATAGGTGATCATGTGTTTTTCAATTAATTATTCTGCTTATACATCAAGTGTATTCAGCGTGCACTAAGTTACAAAGATGAATAATATTTTTTAAAAAACTAAACTCAAACCATTTTTCTTTTGTAAAATTGCCTATCATTATGTAAAAGCAATACCCAAGCGGTAATATCTACTAACTTTTTATGCCCTTCACACACACTAGTCAACTTTCCGAAAATGTTATGCTTGGGTACTGGAAAATGACCGAAAGCCCCGATGAATTGCTGAGGTTGATGCACGCAGATGCATTTGATGCAAAAGCATATGAAAAACTGTTGAATGATAAGGCACGAAAGCAGTGGTTGAGCGCAAGACTCTTGTTGAAAGAGATGTGTGGTGATGACGCCCGCATTGTTTATGACAGCTATGGAAAACCGCACTGCCAAGGGTTTAGCGGAATTTCAATTTCACACTCTGCCGATTATGTGCTGCTTGCTATCAATACTTTGTCGGAAATTGGTGCTGATATCGAGTTTATTTCCAACAGGATTGAGCGTATTACTCACAAATTTTTATCTGCTGCCGAGGATCAATTACAATATCAATTAGCTGATTACCCTGCCAATTATTTTTTTCATTTGATATGGAGCTTCAAGGAAGCTGCATACAAGTTGTATGGCAAAAAGGGGCTGATTTTTAAGGAGCATATTGTGTTGAAACAATTAGACCTTGAGCATGCACAATTGCATGGTGGGCTACTTGTAAATGGCGTGGAGAGAGCGGTAAAAGGGCAATTTATGTTTAGAGAAGGATATGTGGTATGCCTATGCTATTATGCTTAATCTCAACTGATGCGTAACTGTTATCTTGAAATCGTTGATTTTACATTGCAATACTGCATTTGATTGTCAATTGCGTAAAATAATTTAAATTTGTGCATCATGCTTAAACCTACATACAACAAGTTTATTGCTGCTGCGCGCAAGCAGTTTTGTGTACTAATTGACCCCGATAAACATGACAGCAGCAGTTTGAAGCAGTTTGTTGAGCAATTATCGAGAACCAATCAGGTTGACTATTTGCTCGTAGGGGGTAGTTTGCTGAGGAAACAAAATTTTGAATCAACCATTCATTTTTTAAAGGCCGAAACCGATATTCCTGTAATTATTTTTCCGGGCAATACCATGCAAATAAGTGCTTCTGCCGATGCTATATTACTCTTATCGCTTATTTCGGGCAGAAATGCCGATATGCTTATTGGCAGTCATGTGCTTGCGGCACCATTGATCAAAGAAGCACAACTCGAAACCATAGCAACAGGTTATATGTTGATTGATGGTGGCCAAAGTACTGCTGTGCAATACATGAGCAATACCTTTCCTATTCCTTCGGGCAAGCCGGAAATAGCTGCTGCTACAGCTTTGGCAGGCGAAATGTTAGGGATGCAACTTATTTATATGGACGCAGGAAGCGGTGCATTGTTTCCTATATCGGCCCAAATGATAGCTGCTGTAAAAAGTGAAATTAATATACCCCTAATTGTTGGCGGAGGTATTAAAGATGCTAAAAGCGTAACCGCTGCTTGTAAGGCAGGTGCTGACATTATTGTTGTTGGCAATTTGTTGGAGAAAAAGCCCGAAATGATGCGTGAATTAGCAGATGCCATGGTATAGGCAACAATCAAACTCGGTTTATTTTTCCTTTTCTTCCTTTATTTCAAGATTAATTGGTTTATCAACCTTTTCGTTGAGCAAGGCTGCTTTGATTACTTCTTCCATTTCGGTAACGTAATGAAATTTCATATTTGAAATGTAATCCTGCCTGATTTCTTCAATATCTTTTTTATTTTCTGCACACAATATAACTTCATTTATTCCTGCGCGCTTTGCGGCCAATATTTTTTCCTTGATTCCGCCAACAGGCAATACTTTTCCTCGCAAAGTAATTTCTCCTGTCATAGCTAAGTTGGCTTTTACCTTGCGCTGTGTGAATGCTGATGCCAGTGCGGTGAGCATGGTTATACCTGCCGAAGGACCATCTTTTGGGGTAGCGCCTTCGGGCACATGTATGTGAATATTCCAATTGTTGAATACCTCTGCGGCAATTCCAAAGGTTTCGTTGTGCGACTTTAAATATTCTAGAGCAATTACTGCTGACTCCTTCATTACATCGCCCAAATTTCCTGTCAATGTTAGCTTTCCTCCCGATTTCGGACTTTTGCTCAAGCTCACCTCAATAAATAAAATATCGCCACCAACAGCAGTCCAGGCCAAACCTGTAACAACTCCTGCCACGCTATTGTCTTGGTATTTATCGCGATGAAACATTTGTGAGCCCAATATGCGCTTAATGTCATCGGGAGTTAGTTTGTTGTTATATTCCTCCTTCATGGCAATGTGTCGGGCATTGGCTCTAATTACCTTTGCTATTTGCTTTTCGAGCGCTCTCACCCCGCTTTCGCGCGTGTAATCATCTATCAAACACTCGAGTGCGGCATCGGAAAACTGCAATTGATTTTTCTTTAAGCCATGCTCCTCCATTTGTTTTGGCACAAGGTGACGCTTGGCTATTTCTAGCTTTTCCTCAATGGTATATCCGCTTACATCAATAATTTCTAATCTATCGCGAAGAGCTGGTTGAATACTGCTTAGCGAATTGGCTGTGGCAATAAACATAGCCTTGCTTAAATCATATTCCAACTCTAAAAAGTTATCATAGAAAGCATTGTTTTGCTCAGGGTCTAGTACCTCCAATAATGCCGATGAAGGATCTCCATGATAGCTGCTTGCGACCTTGTCAATTTCATCGAGAATGAATACAGGGTTTGATGATTTTACCTTCTTAATATTTTGTATGATACGGCCCGGCATAGCACCAATATATGTTTTACGATGACCACGTATTTCGGCTTCATCGTGCACACCGCCTAAACTCATGCGTATGAATTTGCGTCCGAGTGCCTTAGCTACCGACTTTCCGAGCGATGTTTTGCCAACACCCGGGGGCCCGTATAAGCACAGGATAGGAGCTTTCATATTGCCCTTCATTTTGAGCACAGCCAAATGTTCAATAATTCTGTCTTTAACTTTGTCCAAGCCAAAATGATCATCGTCTAAAATCTTTTGCGCCTTTTTTAAGTCAAAACGGTCTTTTGTATACTCGTTCCATGGCAAATCCAACAAGGTATCAATATAGTTGGTTTGCACCGAATACTCCGCTGAGTTGGGATTCATGCGTTGCAGCTTTTGCAATTCTTTATTGAATGTTTCTGCTACTTCTGCAGTCCATTTTTTCTTCTCGGCACGCTTTTGATATTCATTTACTTCTTTGTCAATAGAGTTTCCTAACTCTTCTTGAATGGTTTTAAGCTGCTGACTTAAAAAATAGTCGCGTTGTTGCTTATCCATATCAACCTTTACCTTGCTTTGAATTTGATTTTTGAGCTCAAGCATTTGCAACTCTTTGCTAAGGTGTTGAAGCACAAATGTGGCCCTGTCTTTTAAGTCGGCAACTTCCAGCATTTTCTGCTTTTCGGCCACCGGGGCATTCATGTTTGATGAAATAAAGTTAATCAAAAACGAAGGACTTTCGATATTTTTTATGGCGAATGCCGCCTCGGAAGGGATGTTTGGCGATTTTTGAATAATCTGCAGCGCCAAATCCTTTAGTGATGCAACTAAGGCCAAAAACTCTTTTTCGGTTTTCGATGGGCGTGTTTCCTCAAAAGGAACAATGGTTGCTTTGAGATATGGTTCTTGCTGCACCACTTCCTTCATTTCAAAACGCTTCTTACCCTGAATAATAACGGTGGTGTTACCATCGGGCATGCGTAACATTTTTACGATAAAGGCAACAGTGCCAATCTTATTTAAGTCGTTGGGACTTGGGTCCTCAATTTTATCATCTTTTTGAGAAAGCACACCAATTATTTTATCTCCCTTATAGGCATCCTTAATAAGTTTAATAGACTTATCGCGACCAACGGTAATAGGAATCACCACACCCGGAAAAAGCACAGTGTTGCGTAATGATAAAATAGGCAGCACATCCGGAATTTTTTCGGCATTCATCTGCTCCTCATCTTCGGTAGAGAGCAGGGGAATAAACTCCGCCTCATCATCTGCTATTTGATCAAAATTATTTAATTGAAAATTGAAATTATCGTTTTCCATTGTTTGTTTAATTCAAAGAAACTAAAAAAAATTATTCGCTTTGCGTGTAAAGACAAATTGTCAGCAAATTTTGCGCCCTCACTTCATCTATAAACTTTTCACCTCCAAACATCGCGCTTAACCTGCTGATAACTATTTATTTATTAACTCAATTCGAATGTAATACAATTTGTGTTTTCAATTCTTGTGCCAATACACATTCCTGCTAATAAGACATATGTTTGTTATCATTACCTTTGTGAAAAGCATCATCGATATGTCGATTGTTTACCAAATAATGAATTTACACTCATGATTTTTACGCATACATCTGTATTGAATGTAGGCGGCATTTGCATCATGTTAAAGTCGCTTTGATGAAATGTTTGCCATCATAGACATAGAAACCTGCGGAGGAAAGTTTGACTTCAGAAGAGGTAGGATTATTGAGATAACCATATTGATTCATGATGGCCTTTCGGTGATTGATGAGTTTACCACTTTAATCAATCCCGAGTGTTACATATCGCCTTATTTTACTAATATTTCGGGAATTACCAATGCGATGGTGGAAGATGCTCCAAAGTTTTTTGAAGTGGCAAAAAAAATTCTTGAAATGACCGAAAACAAAATTTTTGTGGCGCACAATGTTGGTTTCGATTATGGCTTTGTAAAAGAAGAATTTGCCTCCTTGGGCTTCTCCTATAAGCGCGATACGCTATGTACAGTGCGGCTCAGCAGAAAATTGGTACCGGGGTTAAAATCATACAGCTTAGGTCATTTATGCGATTATTATCAGATACATAACGAGGCCCGACATCGTTCAAGAGGAGATGCAGTAGCCACGGCACAATTGTTTGATATATTAATGCAAGTTAAAAGTACGCATCCTCAATACAAAACGAAGGGGCTCGATGACTTGATGGTGAGGAAAATTGATAAAATAAAGCAATATATACTCGACAAATTACCAGAAGCGTGCGGGGTTTATTACTTTTTGAATGAACAGCAAGAAATTATATACATAGGAAAAAGCACCAACATGTATAACCGTGCCATGAGCCACTTTAACAGCAAAGAACAAAAGGGGAAGAAGATGCTTCATGAGCTGCACAATGTAGATTTTGTAAGAACTGGTAATGAACTCATTGCATTGCTGCTAGAGAATGAAGAGATTAAAAAACACAAACCAAAATTCAACCGCATGCGAAAGGCCGATGAGTTTACACATTGTGTTGAATGGGAGAAAAACAAGGCAGGCATCATTTGCTTTCATATTGTACCGGTAGCCTCCTCTGATAGAGCCATGTTGGCCTTTACAGGATACGCTCAAGCGCGCAACTTTTTAGAAAGTATGATTGATGAATATTGCCTGTGCATGAGCTATTGCGGCTTGCTGCAAGAAAATGCGGTATGTTTTCATCATCAAATTAAGCGATGCAATGGCATTTGTGCGGGAGAAGAAGACATTGATAGTTACAACAAAAGGGCGGCTTCGCTGATTAAGAAGCATTCGTACACAGATCCACAATTTGCCATAATTACCGCAGGCCGCTCGCAAGGTGAAAAGGCAATGATATTAGTACTTAACAATAAATTTGTAGGAACAGGTTACTTTGATGAATATACGCAACTCAATAGTTTAGATGACTTTATGGATGTGATTAACAAGGCAGATTTTTACCCAGATAATGATGTTTTGATACGCAGTTGGATTAAATCGAATCAACCCAAACTATTATCGCTGAAGCCATTATTGAGGTAAATAACTACAAATAAAAGGTTTCCTTAATGACTTTTATACGGCACTTCACTTCGAATGTGTATATTTGCACCCTTAAAAAAAATTTTGATTAAACCCATATATTACTTGTTGTTGCTGCAGTTTGCCTGTGGTTTTGCGCTTGCTCAAGATAACAATTATAAACGAGGTGATGGCGGTGATCCCACATTTTCTAAAATTTCAGGCGTAATCATTGATAATACATCTAAGGAACCTGTTGAGTTTGCTGCCATAAGCATATTCAGAATGCCTAAAGACACTTTAATTGGAGGTGTTGTTTCGGGTGCTAAAGGCACTTTTGAAATTGACAAATTGAGGCCCGGCAAATACAAGATGAAAATTGCATTTATGGGTTACAAAACCTTTATCATTGATACTATTTTTCTCAAACGAGAAGAAACAAAAAACTTGGGAAATATTGCTCTTGAAAATAATCAAAAGCAATTGAAAGAAGTAGTGGTTGAAACACAGCAAGACATGGTTAAAAATACCATCGATAAAAAAGTATTTGATGCCGAAAAATTGGCGGTTGCCAACGGAGGATCTGCTAATGATGTTTTGGCGCAAGTACCTACTGTGAGTGTTGATATTGATGGAAATATTAGTTTACGGGGTAGTGGCAATGTTACTATTTTAATTGATGGTAGACCAAGCGGAATAAGTGGTGGCGGGCGTGCAGGCGTATTGGCCGGGATTCCTGCAAGCGCCATCGAATCGGTAGAGGTAATTACCAACCCCTCCGCAAAATATGACCCTGATGGCATGAGTGGTATTATCAATATTGTACTCAAGAAAAATAAATTACAAGGCACCAACGGAAGTATTAGTCAAAGTGCAGGCACCAACAACAAGTACAACACCAACATTGCTTACAGTATCCGAAAAAACAAAATCAACTTCTACAGCAATTATAGTTTTAGATACAATGAAAGATACGGGAGGGGCGATGTAAACCGCACTACCTATGTTGCCGATACTGCCATTTATCTTACACAGAACAATAATTCCGACAACTTCAATAGAAATCACAGCCTTAAAACGGGCTTTGATTACAACTTGAGTGACAAGGTTACCATAGGGATGAATGCAACCATTAATGCTGAAAATAAATCTGAGTTTGAGCTTCTCAACAACAACACCGAGAATATGAGCAGGCAGGGTATATCAGCATTCAATAGGTATTCAGGAACCCCCAACAAAGGAATAGCGCAAGATTACAACATTAACTATCGAAAAAAATTTTCGAAGCCCAAACAGTCGCTTACCATTGAGTCGAACTATTCTAAAAACAATAACCTTACCGATGCCCGTTATCGTCAAGAAAATTATAGAGAGAACTATCAAGATATTACGCCATTTTGGTTTTACCAAAACAATCTCAGCACATCCAACTTTACCATCAACTCTAATACGCTTGATTACGAAAGCCCTGTGCTCAAGTCTGCCAAGCTCGAGTGCGGATTAAAAAATATCAATCGTGTTATTGATAACGATTTTTTTTCTGAAACATACAGCAATAGTTTGGATGAATTTGTTGCCGATGATAGTTTGAATAATCGATTTATTTTTACCGAACACATCTACGCTGCTTACGGCAGTTTTGCTCAAACACTGGGTAAATGGAGTTTTAAAGGAGGGCTTAGAGCGGAGCAAGCCAATACAAAGTCAACCTTGGTAAATGATAACAGCAATTTTATCAATAACTACTTCAACATTTTTCCAACGGCTTATATCAATAGAAAAATTAGTGAAAAAATGGAGTTGCAATTGAATTACGGTCGCAGAATCAATCGCCCCGGTGTAAGCCAGCTATCACCTTTTGCCGACTACAGCAATCCGCTTATATTAAGAACGGGAAATCCGTACCTTAATCCCGAGTATACACACAATACAGAACTTGCTTTTCTGTACAACCATAAAAAAATTAACTTTTCGGGCAGCTTTTACTATCGTAAAACAGTGGGTTTGATTATGCGCAACATCAGTATAAACGGAAATAACCAAACCATTGTAACCTTTACTAACTTGGGTAGCAGCGATAACATGGGTTTAGAAACCGTTAGCCGAATTGAGTTTTTCAAGTGGTGGAATGTTACCCTCAACCTCAACGGTTTCAGGACACTCATTAGAGGTACCAATCAAGACGGAGAAATAAATACTTCAAACCTCAGTTGGAATGTAAAAATGCTCAGCAACATGTTGCTTAAAAATGGTTGGTCGTTGCAACTAACTGCCATGTACAATGCACGAAACATATTGGCACAAGGCGTTATTTTACCTATGAGTCAAATTGATTTTGCACTAAAGAAAGATGTGCTAAAAGGAAAGGGAACTCTAACCTTGGGCGTATCTGATGTGATGGATGAAATGCGTTTCAGGGTAAGCACATCGGGCAGCAATTTCAGTCAGCAAGTGGAGCGCAAGCGTGAAACAAGAATTGCCACACTTACTTTTAATTACCGTTTTGGCTCAGGCGAAGCGGCTCCGCGCAGAAACAAATCAAGAGACAACGACTACAAAAATGAAGAGGGTGGAGGTTTTTAAAGCTATCCGTTTTTCTCGAGCGCTTTCAATTGCTTATCTACTATCATTAAACCCTCTCTAAAAGATTTTGGTTGATAACCTAGTATATCAATGGCCTTATCTAATTTAAAACCTGTTCGTGGTGGACGTTTTGCCGGCTGATTGAGTGTATCTGATGAAACCACTTGAATGAGCGATTTATCGAGCTGCCAAAAGTCGGCAACCTGATAAACCAAATCGAGAATGCTGTATGTATCGCGTCCGCTGATGTTAAAAATGCCTGTTGCTTTTTTATCGGCAATCAACATGCAACCTTCAGCCAAATCCTCGGCAAGGGTAGGAGCCCTGAACTGATCGTTGATAACATTGATTTTTTCTCCTTTCTGCAAAGCAGATTTAGCCCACAATACCAAGTTAGATCTACTCATATTATCCACTACTCCGTACACAATGATGGTACGCACAATAGCCCATTTTACAGCACTTTCTTGCACCAATAAATCGGCCTTGTATTTTGAATGACCATAATAAGAAATGGGATTAGGTTGATCCGCTTCGCTGTAAGGCCCTGCCTTGCCATCAAACACAAAATCGGTACTCAAATGGATAAAATGGGGCTTGTAATTTTTTTCGGCATGTTGTAATTTTTCGAGTGCTCGCAACTGATGTGCAACGGCTTCAACATTAATCGCATCACAAGCTTTTCTCTCCTTTTCACATTGATCTACGTTGGTCATGGCTGCCGTATTGATAATGATATGCGGCTTTACAAGGGTAAAAACACGCGCTACTTCATCAATATTGGTAATATCAAGGTCGAAGTATTGATATCCTTTTTTGTTCATTAGCCTATTTTCTCCTCTTGAAGTAGCAGTGATTTGAAATTGACTGGCTGTGGTTTTATTTCGCTCTAAAAGCAGATAAACCAATTTTTGTCCTAATAAACCATTGGTGCCAGTGATGAGAATACGTTGCATGATAAAGGGAAAATTGAGTTACAAGAATACGTTGCTTAAAATCATCACAAATATAATATCTTTACCTATTCTAATTTAGTCTACCGATTTACGATATAACAATAAAAACATAGCTGTAGTTAGCGGCATTTTTTGTAAGTTTGTCATCAATTAAAATTAATTATAATGAAAAAGAGTTACGCTTTTTTATGTTTGCTTTCAATAGTGGCATGTTTTGCACAAGCCCAGCCAACACTTACTTTTACTACGTTTAATACCGGCAATAGCAGGGTGGTTGATATCAGAAATTGTAATGACAGTCGCTTATTTTTTGTACAGCAAGCCGGAAAAATTATAGTTTGCGATAGCAATGGTGTGCAAAACGCAACACCTTTTCTTAACTTAACAGGAATATGCACCAATCCGGCATCAACGGGAGATGAGCGTGGTTTATTAGGTATGGCCTTTCATCCCGACTATAAAAACAACGGATATTTTTATGTGAACTTTACTGCAATCAGTGGTGGGGCTACCACCATAGCCAGGTATCAAGTGAGTGCAGCCGACTCTAACGTGGCTGACCCTGCTAGTGCTACTATTATTTTAACCATTGCCCAGCCATTTTCTAACCACAACGGAGGTTGCATTGCATTTGGTCCTGACGGTTATTTATACATAGGAATGGGAGATGGCGGCAGTGCCAATGATCCGGGCAACAGAGCCCAAAATTTAACGCTATTATTGGGTAAAATGCTCAGGATAGATGTCGACAATCCACAAGCCCCATTGGCCTATGGT
>JBILUU010000384.1:0-2953 GCA_044370815.1 Bacteroidia bacterium | reverse complement strand
CGCTGAAACAGCTGTAATTCAACCCATTGAATGAATGCATTGAAAACAGCTGCTAAGCGGGATTACCCTCATAAAATCACTAGTGCGTTACATGCGTAACTTCTATTGATTAATTCGGGTTAAATCCAGATTACGCATTAAAAATGCGTAAACGATAAAGAAACAGTAAATCATATTTTTATACCGATTACACTTTCAATTTAGTTCAATTACGGCTTAACCTTATTGGACTAATTTCAAGTAGTATCGGCATTAACCATTGCATATTTATTTTTTAAATGGACTAAAAAATAAATGCAATTGGTATTACAAATCTGATAACATTTTCTATATTGGGATTAACCCAACTAAAGCAAGTAGTTCGATTTTTCAAATCTCCTATTGCTCAATTTGGGTTATTATGGGTTCAATTGCCACTGATTCAGAAATGATGAAAAACGGGTTAATCAAAATATAAAAAAAGCCGCTGTCTTTTAATTTCAGCGGCTTTTCAATAAAAATTGCTACAATTAATCTACGTTGTCGTGAAGAAAAGAGTTGTTTGGTTTAATTTCTGCTTTTTTGTCTTCACCTTCAGAAAGCGTATATCTCGATACTTGCGAATCAGACGAGTGTGGCACATTATCAAGTTGTATATTTTTTCTTTTGTAGGCCGGGGTATCCTCTAGGTCCTGTAAATTTTTTTGATGCCTTAAAGAGAATAAATTCAACCTCTTTTTTCTTTCCACAGATTTTCTGATGGCATCATCACCGCTTTGCTCGATTTCGGTAGATGAAGATTCTATTTGAGATGATGCATCGCTGTAAGAACTTGTATCGGGCTGGTAAGTAAATATTTCTTCTGTTCTTACAGTTGAGGATTGCTCAGTAGAGGAGTTGCTTATTACTTCATCTACTACTTTATTTTCAACTTCTAGTTCGATGATATTTTGCTCTATGCTTCTTGGCTCATCAATTACCGGTAAGGTTGTTTGAATTGCAGTAGGACTTGGTGTGCTGTAAAGCGGAGTAATTTTTTTCTGAGGTGCTTTTACACTTTCGATTTCATGTTGTTGTTTGTTGCTGAATCCTGTTGCAATAATAGTTACCACCACATTGTTTCCTAATGATTCATCAATTCCATATCCTTGAATCACCTCTGCGGTGCCACCTGCAGCATCTTGTAAGTAATCGGTAATATCACCAAACTCATCCATACTCACTTCGTTTTCACCCGATCCGCATTTTACATTAAGTAATACGTGTCTTGCACCCTTAATATCGCTATCATCCAACAAAGGCGAACTGAGCGCTTTCTCAACTGCTTGTACCGCTCTGTTTTCTCCGCTCGCTTGAGCACTTCCCATAATGGCTTTTCCACTGTCTTTAAGTACTGTTTGTATATCGGCAAAGTCGGTATTTACATGTAGTTTTTCAGTGATGATTTCTGCTATTCCTTTTGCACCCGTGGTCAATATATCATCGGCATGACCAAAGGCATCAGTCATTTTTAAATTACCAAATATCTCACGAAGTTTATCGTTGCAGATAACGAGCAAGGTATCAACATTTTTCTTTAACTCATTAATTCCCTCTTCAGCTTGTGTTTTTCTTTTACGGCCTTCAAATCCGAAAGGAATTGTTACGATGGCAACTGTTAATATACCCATTTCTTTTGCCACACCTGCAATCACCGGGGCAGCACCGGTTCCGGTACCACCACCCATGCCGGCAGTAATAAAAATCATTTTTGTTTTCTTGTCGAGCAAGGTTTTAATTTCATCAATTGTTTCAATCGCAGAATTTTTACCAACTGCAGGGTTTGAGCCTGCGCCAAGCCCTTCTGTAAGTGTAGCGCCTAAAATTATTTTAGTTGGCACCGGGCTTTTATCGAGTGCTTGCTGATCGGTATTGCACACAATAAAGTCAACACCTTTGATCCCTTGACGGTACATATGATCTACAGCATTGCAACCGCCACCACCTACACCTATTACTTTTATCATTGAGGTGCCTACTTCTCTTGGAAGGTCAAAATTCATAATCGAGTTTTCCATGTTATATTAATTTATTTTAAAGTTTTATTATTGAGTGTCTTCGTCAAAAATCTGTCTTGTCTTTTCAAGCAATTTATCGAGCCAGCTTGCCTGTTTTTTGGGGTCGGAGTGACCTGTTACAGGTTGTTTTTCAACCTCAGGTTCCTTAACTTCGGTAGAAGCTTCCTCAGGTTCTGTTTGCTTGAGTGCTGCAAAACCTCTCAACACCAAGCCAACACCTGTGGCATACATAGGGCTGGTAACATCTTCGGCTCCTTTCCCTAAATGCTCGTTTGGATATCCTATTCTGGTGTCCATACCCGTAATATATTCTACCAACTGCGTGGTGTGTTGTAACATTGATCCTCCTCCGGTAATTACAATCCCTGCAATCAGTTTTTTCTCGTAGCCCGAATTTTTTATTTCATAATACACATGATCGATAATTTCTTCCATGCGTGCTTGAATGATGTGCGACAAATTTTTGATGGTAATTTCTTTTGGCTCTCTGCCTCTAAGCCCCGGAATAGATACAATCTCATTTTCTTGATTTTCACTTGCGAGCGCTGAACCAAATCTGATTTTGAGCAACTCAGCTTGCGCTTTGATAATGGTACAACCTTCTTTGATGTCTTCTGTAATGATGTTTCCTCCGAAAGGAATAACAGAAGTATGTCGGATAATGGAATCTTGAAATATAGCCACATCTGTTGTGCCTCCACCAATATCTACAAGTACAACACCGGCTTCTTTTTCATCATGACTAAGCACTGCATCGGCCGATGCCAATGGTTCTAAAGTGATACCATCAACCTCTAGTCCGGCCTTGCGCACACATTTAACCAAATTGTTGATAGCTGCAATTTGTCCGGTAATGATATGAAAGTTGGCTTCTAATCTGCGCCCACTCATTCCAATTGGTTCCCTTATTCCCGATT
>JBILUU010000383.1:0-2954 GCA_044370815.1 Bacteroidia bacterium | reverse complement strand
GTTTACATTACCATACAGTAGGTTTAGAGACGCCTCTGATAACACCCAAGACTACTATACCCGCGAAACCGATAAATTACGCTTGGTTGAGTATTATAAATATAAATTTACTACCACTTGGTATATGAATCTTGACAAAGCTAAAAAGTTAGTCCTAATGACTAAACTGGGCTTCGCCTATTTGGGTGCTTACAACCAAAATATGGGCTTCAGCCCTTTTGAAAGGTTTTATTTAGGAGGAAGTGGTTTAACAGGTTTTGCACTTGATGGCCGCGAAATTATTGCTTTAAGAGGATATCTTGATCAATCGGTTGGTAATACCTTTGGCACGGGATCAATTGCTATTAACAAATACACGATGGAATTGCGTTATCCGTTGAGTCTTAATCCGAGTGCCACTATTTTTGTACTCGGGTTTGCCGATGCCGGTAATGCTTGGACCAGTTATAAAAAATATAGTCCTTTTAATGTAGTTAGAGGTGCAGGTGCGGGTGTCAGAGTATTTTTACCCATGTTTGGTTTGCTTGGTTTAGATTATGGTTGGGGCTTCGACAAAGTTGATAACAGAGCCAACAATGGTAATGGTAAAGGACAATTTCATTTTACCATTGGCGCAAATATTGGCGATTTATAACATTTTGAAAACAACATTTTGGCACAGCATTTGAAAGCGATTTGTTAAAATCATTGAAACTAAATGAAAAGAATACAGATGATTTTATTATTTTCGCCCGCTGTTTGAATAAGCGGGATTAATGTTTAACATAAATCTTTGAAAAAATGAAAAAATTATTGATTACCTCAGCAGTTGTGTTTATTAGTGTGATTGGCGCTTATGCCCAAAAATACGCCTATGTGGATACCGATTACATTTTGAGTAACATTCCAGAATACAAGAGTGCCCAATCTCAAATTGACAATTTGAGTGTACAGTGGCAAAAAGAAATTGAAACCAAATATGGTGAGATAGATAAGTTATACAAAGCATTCCAAGCCGAGCAAATTTTGCTTACCGAGGACATGAAGAAGAAAAGAGAAACTGAAATCATCACCAAAGAAAAAGAAGTTAAAGAGTTGCAAAAGTCTAAGTTTGGAGTGGATGGCGAATTGTTTAAAAAAAGACAAGAGTTGGTAAAACCTATTCAAGATAAAGTTTATAACGCTATTAAAGCTTTGGCAGAAAAAAGTACCTATGCTGTTGTATTTGACAAGGCAAGCGGAACAACCATGCTTTACACCAATCCTAAATACGATAAAAGCGACCTTATTTTAACCAATATGGGTTACAAAAAGGGAGCTACCAAATAACCCAAAAATACCTTTAAACCAATAAACTAATGAAGAAACTGTTTTTAATTTTTACCGTAGCCACCTTGTCATTGAGCAGTAACGTGATGGCTCAAAAAACTGCGCACATCAACTTAAATGATTTATTATTATTAATGCCTGAGCGTAAAAAGGCCGAAACTGATATTCAAGATTATGCCAAAACACTTGACGGTCAGATGCGCACCATGAATGCCGAATACGAAAGCAAAGTGCAGGAATACACCTCTAAAGAAAGTATTATGACCGAGCCTGTGAAAATTGACAAGCAAAAAGAAATTGCTGACTTAGAGGAAAGAATCAGAAATTTTC
Source organism: Bacteroidia bacterium (assembly GCA_044370815.1). Classification (GTDB taxonomy): domain Bacteria; phylum Bacteroidota; class Bacteroidia; order UBA4408; family UBA4408; genus CAIKXD01. Next base: position 1,316 of record JBILUU010000383.1, on the reverse strand, counting down.
AAACCACTGCGCAAGAATCATTGCAAAAGAAACAAAGCGAATTGCTTGAGCCAATGATGACAAAAGCTAAGAAATCGGTAGAGGAAGTTGCCAAAGAAAACGGCTACAAATACGTAATCGACAGCAGTCAGGGAATGTTATTGTATGCTGATGCCAGCGATGATATTATGGCCTTGGTAAAGAAAAAAATGGGATTGAATGCAGCCCCTGCAACCCCTGAAACACCAAAGAAATAAATAGGTTAATATAATTTAAAAGCCCTGCCAAAAGCAGGGCTTTTTTTACGCCCCAAGGTACAATCTTCAGATGTAATACCCAAAGCAATTACATTGAACCCAGATTACGCATTGATTAAAATATTTTAAATTCATTTGAAATAATTAATGCTAAATTTGCTTACAAATATTGAAAAAATGAAAAAATCAATCCTCTTAGGACTATTTTTGATGACCATGATAGGTATTTCAGAAGCACAAAACTTTTTAAATGCCTACACCGATCAAAATCAAACAGGATACCTGGGTTTTATCAATCGCATTGCTACCGACCCGTTCAACAATGTGGTGAACACGAGCACATTTTCAGGAACTTTTAGTGTTGGCGCGCAAAGTTTTAGTAGTCAGGGTGCGCTGAGTGCTATCATTATTAAACGCGATGACAATGGCTCATTGCTTTGGGCCAAGGCGCTCAGTTGCAATGGTACAACAGTTATTGGTGGAGTTTATATCGACAATCAATCCAATGTATATGTTTCCGGTTTTTTTGGTGATACCTTAATGGCCACGCAACTCAATTGTCAGCCATTCCCAATCAGCAATCCTGTGGGTATAAGAGCATTTGTGGTAAAGTATGCGCCAAATGGTAATGTATTGTGGAGCAATTCTTTTGCTTGCTCTACAAGCGGAGCTTCGGGCAATGCCGATTTATACCGTATTACAGGAAACGGAAGCAATCGCATAGCAGTATCTGCAGCCTTTGAAAATGTTGGGGCACAAAACATTGGCTCCAGCACAGTTTCCACCTCAGCGGGCAATGTTGTGATTGCCTTTGCCGATGACAACGGGAATTGGATTAATGCAAAGGTACTTACAGGTAGCAACAATACACAACTAAGTATGAGCTTGGCTATGAACAGCTCAGGTGAGCTATTTTTGGGTGGTGTTTTTAGAGGAAGTATGAACCTTGATGCGGCCGGAATAATCACAAGTCCACCTTCAGATTTGAATGATTACATCATTAAAATGAATCCTTCCGGTGACTTTGAATGGGCGCATAATTTGCCCAGCGGCTCATGGTGGCGCACCGAGGTAATGACC
>JBILUU010000056.1:0-11114 GCA_044370815.1 Bacteroidia bacterium | reverse complement strand
CATTGCTAAAAAAGGAGATGAGTTAATTATTCCTGTGATTATCAAACGCAATGCCGGTGCAAAAACTGGCATGTTACAAGCCAATATTTTGATAAATGGAAAAGTATATAATCAAAGTATCAGAAGAATTAATTATGACCATATTCCTGCACAATTTGTATTGAGCGAAGCAGCGACAAAAATCTTGAACATTGATATTAAAAAATCTGGAATTAATATTGGCTATATTCCAGGTGCGGGTGATGAAATTTCAGCTTGCTTAAAACAAATCGGTTATCAGGTTACAGAGCTCAGTGATCAAATGATTGAGAAAGAAAACTTGAATGCGTATGATGCTATTGTAACAGGTGTGCGTGCCTATAACACCAATGAGCGTTTGCAAATTTATCATTCTAAATTAATGGAATATATTAAAAATGGTGGAAATTTAGTGGTGCAATACAATACCAATAATCGCATAGGTCCTGTAAAGGCAGTAATTGGTCCCTATCCATTTACAATTTCAAGGGAGCGTGTAACAAATGAAAATGCCAAGATGAATTTGTTAGATAAGTCGCATCCTGTGTTTAATATTCCAAATAAAATTATCGAGCAACATTTCGAAAATTGGGTGCAAGAGCGTGGTATTTATTTTGCTTCGGAGGTGGATAGTAATTATGTTTCTTTGATTAGTTCACATGATGGCAATGAACCCGATAACAAAGGAAGTTTAATTGTGGCCAAATATGGCAAAGGTAATTTTGTTTACACAGGTTTAGCATTCTTTAGGCAATTGCCTGCTGGCGTGGATGGCGCTTACCGTTTATTTGTGAATTTAATGAGTTTGCCAAAAAATCAATAAAATGAAAGAGGTTAAAAACTGGAATATGTTGTATGCACTAGTTATTGTGTTTCTTTTGGCAATGATGGTGTTTTTTAAATTTATAACTAACTATTACCAATGAGTATCATCGACTGGTGTATTTTATTGCTTACATTAATTGGTGTTGCTGTATATGGCATATATAAAAGTCGTGGTACTAAAAATATTGAAGGTTATTTATTGGCAGATCGAAAATTGCCTTGGTATCATGTAGGTTTTTCAGTGATTGCCACACAGGCAAGTGCCATCACATTTTTATCGGCACCGGGGCAAGCTTTTACCGATGGTATGCGCTTTGTACAATTTTATTTTGGATTACCATTGGCCATGGTGGTGTTATGTATTACCTTCATTCCTGCCTTTCATAAATTAAATGTGTACACTGCTTATGAATATTTAGAAAAGCGATTTGATTTAAAAACACGCAGCTTAACTGCTTTTTTATTTTTGTTGCAGCGTGGTCTTTCAACAGGCATTACCATTTATGCACCAGCGATAGTGTTGAGTACGATTTTAAAAATTGACATCACATACACTACCGTGCTCATGGGCAGCATTGTTATACTCTATACAATTTCAGGGGGTGCAAAGGCAGTTTCCTTCACACAGTTATTTCAAATGACAGTGATTTTTTCGGGATTGATTGTTGCTGCTATTATGGTGGTTTATCAATTGCCTTATGATGTTAGCTTTTCCGATTCATTGCACATTGCCGGAAGTTTAGGAAAAATGAATTTGATTGATACGACCTTCGATTGGAACAATAAATATAATATTTGGTCAGGAATCATTGGTGGCTTTTTTCTGCAACTTTCATACTTCGGAACCGATCAATCGCAGGTAGGTAGATACTTAACCGGTAGTTCAGTTACTCAAAGCAGATTGGGTTTAATCATGAATGGATTGATCAAAATACCCATGCAGTTTTTTATTTTAATGATTGGTATTTTGGTATTTACATTTTATCAGTTCCATGAACCTCCAATCTTTTTTAATCCTGTTGAAAGCAATAAAATTGAGCAAAGCGAGTACAATTCCGATTATCAAAAAATAAAAAAAGATTACAGTACATTACATCAACAAAAATTAGCATCATTAAATGGTTTCGTAGAGGCATTGCATAGTGATGACCAATCAAAAATTAAATCGGCAAAGCTGCAGCTGAATGAATCTGAACAAAAATTACAGAAATGTAGAAAAAGTGCTACAGATCTGATGTTGAAGCATAATCCTAAGGCCGATGTGAATGATTCAAATTATGTGTTCCTAACCTTTGTGATGAATTTTTTACCTGTTGGGATGATCGGATTAATTATTGCCATTATCTTTTTGGCTTCGATGGGTTCTACCGCCAGTGGTTTAAATTCTTTGGCAGGAACATTCGTAGTTGATTTTTATAAACGTATAATCAAGAAAGATAATCAGGTAATTAATTATTTAAATGCTTCTCGTTGGGCTACTTTTGTGTGGGGGGTATTTTGTATAGTTGTGGCATTATATGCTAGCAGACTAGGTAATTTGATAGAAGCAGTTAATATTTTAGGGAGCTTATTTTATGGTACTATTCTGGGAATTTTTTTAGTGGCTTTTTATGTCAAGTATGTACATTCTCAAGCTGTTTTTATTGCTGCATGTATTGCTGAGGTTTTTATTATTTTGGCGTGGCAATTAGATTTGATGGCGTTTTTGTGGTTAAATGTATTAGGCTGTTTGTTGGTGGTTGTGATTGCCATACTATTGCAATTTGCCTTGTCAAAAAAGCAATAAGTTTTAGTAAAAGTTCATTTATTTAAATGAATTACTTTACAATTTTAAATCTTTGTTCTTCACCATTACTCAATATTTTAAGCAAGTATATTCCCTGGTCTAAATTATTTTTAAATTCAATTTTTTCATCAGTAAAACCGGTTTGAATTAATTTACCATGTAAATCAATGAACTCGTATGACATATTTTTGTTTCCGCTATTTAGAATGCTAATCTCATTACCTGTAAGAGGATTTGGATACACGCTTAAATAATTTTTTGTAGCATTTAAACTGCTTGTTATAATCTGATTTTCTAATCTAAAAACAACCATATCATTGCCACCGCTCTGACTACTTAAACCTGCTCCAACTATATTGCCGTCTTGTTGAATAGCTATGTCATTTACATCTTCGAAACCACCGGTATTGATGATTGCATTTCCAGAGGTTCCAAAATTGACATTTATTGTTCCATCAGCATTATACGCTGCAACAACCATATCACGCACTAGAAATGAAATTGTAGTAGAGCCCCCAACAACAATCGTTGAATCTTCTAAAACTTGAATTGTAAGGTAAACCAGATCGCCATTCAAATTACCAATAGCCAAGCCATTGTTAGCAAAAGTTGCATTTGGATTTCCATTGATGTCAGTAACATATATTCCACCACTTGAGCCTACTTTACCTGCAATATATAATTGATTAAATCTTTCCTTAAGATCGTAGGCGAATTCAAGCGATGTATTGTTAATGTATCCATTGGTTCCAAAACTGGTATCTAAATTTCCATCATTAAGAATGCCATAAATGATCATATTTTGAGCAGAGGTTGTTCCTCCTTTACCAACGGCTCTGTAATCACCATTGCTTATTTGAACAATTGATTCTATGTCCTCCGTAGCGAGTGATATAGGTAAAACTGAAACTCCTGCGTTGCCAAAGCTACTATCTAAAGTACCATCAATATTTAACCGCACTAATGCGGCATTTTTGAAACTAAAACCTGGTGTGTTTGAATAACCTGCCAAAACAATTTTTCCATCAGGTTGAATTACCAGAGATTTTGCATAGTCTTCGCCTGTATTTATTTCAATCTTTACGATGCCCTGATTTCCAAATGTACTATCTAAACTGCCATTGGCATTAAGTCTTATCGCTAAGAAGTCAGGGTTTGCTGCAGTTACGCCTGCCGCTCCTGCTAAAATAATTTTACCATCACTTTGGAGCGCCATATCATAACAAAAATCAGAAAAACCCCCGAAGTCAAAAGTAAAACTTCCGCTTGTGCCAAAGTTTGAATCTAATGTGCCATTGGGGAAAATCTTTTTAACACCAATATTTAGATTACCACTTGTCCCGATGCTTCCGCCAATTAGTAAACTTGAGTCTGAATTAATTACCAAGGCTTGGGCATTATCATTTCCATTAATATTAATTAGATTATACCCGGTTGTGTTGAATGTTAAATCTAAGGTTCCGTTGCCTTGAGCACTTACAAGCGTTGTTGAAAGTACTGATACTATTAAAAATAATTTTTTCATGGTTGGTTAGGTTATTTGACAAAAATATTAAATAATTGAAGAACACAAAATTTATTGATATAAACCCCTTATTTGGGTAGCTTCAACTTATAAAATAAGGTTAATAAGTTTTATATTTTCATAGTTTTGCATCGCACAACAATTTTATATGAAAAAAATAACCTTGATTACAAACTTATTAGCTGTAACTTTTTTGATATCTAATATTAGCATCAAATGTATGGCGCAAAATTGCTTAGGAGGGGCTAATTTAATACAAGGCAAGGTAGGTGCTTCCTATTTAAAATCAATGGGGACCAATCGGATTGTTGTAGGCGGTACCTATTATACCTCTTACAGCGCTAATAATATTATGGGAGGACAAACTGTAACTGCCCGTGCAGGAGATTTACTTACCATATATGCCGCTATCCTAGATTCAAATTTAAATATGGTTCGTATGTTTAACGTAATTGGTTTTAATGACCTTGGAGGATCATTTAATCAAACAAGGGTCTTTGACATGCATGCTGATGCTGCGGGTAATATTTATTTTTGTGGGGCTTTTGCACAAGATACATTGATTAGTTATTTTGGCGACACAATAAACAGCGAGGGATATTTGGAAGCTTTTATAATCAGGTGTGATACTATGGGAAATACAACACTGCTTAAAAGTTGTGGTACCAGGCAATTGAATACTAATTACACATTTGAGGACAAGGCCTTTGCAATCACAAGTGATGCCAACGGAAATATCGATTTCACAGTTTCGGGCGATGGCTATTATTTTACCATTAATGGTGATACCGTAAATAGCACCAGCACATTCAACACGGTAGATTATACAGATATTTACGTTGTTAGCTTGTATCCGGATGGATCAACTCGATGGTTGAAAAATTTTGGCACTCCCGGAAAAGATGATGTGGCTTATGATATTGCAGTAAACTCAAGTGGCGAGATAGCACTTACAGGTGCAGTGAGTGGCAGTAATTCAGTATTTAAATTTGGCCCCTTTAATCATACTTACGTATATAGCCAATATGGTATACAGGGTTTTATTGGTAAGTTAGATTCTTTGGGAACCCCTTTATGGTTGTCGCCAATGGAAGTATATTATCCAAGTGGGCCAGATATTGGTGCTTATTCTACGGCTATTGATGATTCTGGATATGTTTACGGAAGTGGCTATTTCGACAGTTGGGCGCTTTTCAATGGTGATACAATTACTTCCAGTTACTACTCGAGTAACTATTTCTCAAAGTACGATTTATCTGGACAAACCATGTTTGTGAAATTAGGAAATATTGATACTTTTTACCCATATCCTATTTTTATGGATGTGAGAAACGGTAAGGCATTTATTACTGGGCAATCATTTACTAATCAGTTGCAATTTGGTCCATTTGGACAATGTTGCTCTATGAAATCATACGCTGTATTGTATGATACACAAGGTAACGTTTTATGGTTGCGAGGTGCTAAAAATACAACAAGCGGGACCGACATGGATTTGCAAATGGGTACATTAAATGAAAACGGAACGGCTTATGTGGCAGGAATTACAACCGGTGGACTGATTTCACCGCTAACTATAAATGGAAATTTGGGAATTGGTTTTGTTGTAAAATTTGGTGCTGTGCCCAATAGTGGTGTAAGTTTGAGTATTGCAAATACAGGATCAGATACTATTACATGTGGATATAGTACTTTTTTGCAAAGAACGATCAGTCCAGCAGCAGCAACAATGACTTGGTGGGCCAATAATGATACCATCCCTAACCCAAATACAACAACCAATTTTAACGCTACTCCAAAATTTAATACCTTGTATGTAGCCACGGCTTTTCATAATGGATGTTCGGTGAGTGATTCTTTAATGGTGTTTGTAAATCCTTTGCCTGTTGAAGCCGGAAACGATACTTTAATTTGCGATGGTACAACTCTGGCCTTACAGGGCAACACCATTTTAGGTGCTAACTATTTGTGGTCGCCAGCCAATGTTGTTGATACAAGTAGCGCTGCTGCAACAGAGTTTATTGGAACCACCACTTCTCAAGTGATGTACACAATTACACGACAAGGCTGTAGCAATACAGATACCATTCAAATTGGGGTGCAAGGCAATCCACAAGCAGCATTTATGGCTAATTTTAATTTATCGAGTTTAGCTGTTGATTTTGTAAATTCTTCTGTTGACTATGACAGTTTATTTTGGAATTTTGGTGATGGTTTTACAGATACTATATTGAATCCAACGCATACCTATGCGCAAAATGGTTATTACACATCTTGTTTGTATGTTTATAATTCTTGCGGTGTAGATTCTTTTTGTCAGGATATAGACCTTACAATTGTTGGTTTGCAAAAGATTAACAATAAAATAGTTGCTGCTAGGTTAGTCAATGGATTTTTATTCAGCAATGGAAAATTAATAAGCAGTTATCACTTGTACGACATCACTGGTAAACAGCTTCAAACAGAAATAGTAAATAATAATAAATTTGAAATAGATTTTTCCGGTATGCCCCAGGGATGCTATGTAATAGAGTTGTTGGCAGGCCAAGAAAAACAAGTGATGAAGCTGATTTGGTAATCTATATTGCCAAGAATTTTTTTTATGTCTGACAATCTAACCTACATTCACTTTCTTTCACAGGAATTAAACATTGCTGTTAAACAAGTAAAAGCAACCATTGGTTTATTAGAAGAAGGTAGCACCATTCCTTTTATTGCTCGATACCGCAAAGAAGCCACAGGCGCTTTAGATGAAGTTCAAATTGAAAATATTAGGTTGCTAAATTCTAGGTATGCCGAGCTGTTAAAACGTAGGCAAAGCATAATTCAGGTTATAAAGGAGCAAGGAAAATTAACTGAGCATTTGCATCAACAAATCAACAATTGTTGGGAGATTAATTTATTAGAAGACCTTTACTTGCCTTACAAACCTAAGCGTAAAACTAAAGCAAGTGTAGCCATAGAAAAAGGCTTGGAGCCCCTGGCTATGTGGTTGTTGAAAGAAACAAATTTTGACGTTGAAAATGAAGCTAAACGTTATCTTAAAAATGATGTAAGCTCCACCGAGGATGCCCTTCAAGGAGCTAGAGATATTATTGCCGATGTGGTGAATGAAGACATTCATGCAAGAACATTATTAAGAAATCAATTTCAAAAATTTGCTGTGCTCAGCACCAAAGTGGCAAAAGGTAAAGAGGCAGATGGTATTAAGTATCGCGATTATTATAAGTATCAGGAGTCATTAAATAGAATGCCTTCTCATCGATTGCTAGCTGTTTTTAGAGGCGAAGACGAAGGTTATTTAAAAATTAATATTGCCCCTGATGACAACATCGCTATTCAAAAACTTGTCTATCAGTTTAAAAAAAGGAATACGCCTAGCAGTGCTCATGTTGAATTAGCTATTAAAGATGCCTATAAAAGATTGTTGGCGCCTGCTATGGAGACCGAAAGCAGGCATCTTGCAAAGGCGAAAGCAGATGCAGAAGCCATTAAAGTTTTTGCCGAAAATTTACGACAGTTGTTACTAGCTGCTCCTTTAGGAAGTAAGCGTATATTAGCGATTGATCCGGGTTTTAAATCGGGATGTAAAGTAGTATGTTTGAATGAAGAAGGTGCTTTATTGGCCGATGATATTATTTTTCCGCATGAACCCCAGTGTGCTGTTATACAATCGAGGCAGCGCATACAGCAATTGGTTAAACAATTTAAAATTGAAGCAATTGCAATTGGCAATGGCACTGCAGGTAGAGAAACAGAAGATTTTATTAGGGAATTAAATTTTGAAGAAACAATTGAGGTATACATGATCAATGAAAATGGTGCTTCTGTTTATTCAGCCTCAAGTATTGCAAGAGAAGAATTTCCTGATAAAGATTTAACAGTAAGAGGTGCTGTAAGTATTGGCAGACGGTTGGCTGATCCTTTGGCCGAGTTGGTAAAAATTGATGCTAAATCTATTGGTGTAGGACAGTATCAGCACGATGTAGATCAGCAAAAATTAAAAGAGAGTTTAGATGTTGTGGTACAAAGTTGCGTTAATTTGGTTGGCGTAAATTTGAATACAGCCAGTAAAAGTTTGTTGACTTATGTGTCAGGTTTGAATGAACAAACAGCCCAAAGTATTATTAATTATAGAAATCAGAATGGTGCATTTTTATCAAGAAATGAATTGAAAAAAGTACCAAGGGTTGGGCCAAAAGCATTTGAGCAATGTGCAGGATTTTTAAGAATTGCTGGTGCCAAAAATATTCTTGATAACACCGCAGTGCATCCAGAGAGTTATTCCGTTGTTGAGAAAATGGCTCATGCTCATCAATGTACCGTGAGTGATTTGGTGAGCAATGATTTGCTCCGAAAACAGATTAGAGCTGAGGAATATGTTGATGATGCTGTGGGCATATACACGGTGCAGGATATTTTAAAAGAGTTGGATAAGCCGGGGCGTGATCCGCGTGCCCAAATCAAGAAATTTAGGTTTGCAGACGTTCAAAAAATTGGTGATTTACAACTTGGTATGGTTGTTCCTGGTATAGTAACTAATATTACTAAATTTGGTTGTTTTGTTGATGTAGGTGTGAAGCAAGATGGCTTGGTTCATATTTCTCAAATGGCCAATCAGTTTGTTGATGATCCCAATAAAGTGGTAAAATTACAACAGCAAGTAATGGTCAAGGTAGTAGAGGTTGATATTGAGCGTAAAAGAATTGCACTGAGTATGAAGTTGTAATTTTTTAATTTTGCAAACTAAATGTACTATAAATGATTCCTGTTCATGTGCTGCATAAGGAAGAAATCAAGGAAATAAAGGTGGTAGAGTTGCCCTTGTTGAAGCAACTTCCATTATCAGAGGCACACCGTCATCAATTTTATGAATGCTTTGTTTTTCTCAAAGGGGGTGGCACACATACCATTGATTTTGTCGATTTTCCAATCAATGACTTCTCGGTTCACATCATCACACCCGGTCAGGTGCATCAAATTAGTCGAGAAAAAAACTCGTATGGGTATGTGTACATGTTTGATTTAGCTCATTTTAGTCACGATAAAAATATTGAAGATTTTCTGTTTGATCATGCTTGTTTTGATGTAAAAGAATTTTCGCCACTCTATCATTTTGATGAATCATTTAACGCAACATTAACAGGTTTGTCGGGTCAAATATGGAAGGATAGTCATAGCACAGGCGCCTTGCGAAATAAACTAATGATCAACCAAATTTCATTGTTGATGCTATATTGTATGCAGCACACTATATCTAAAACAGGCAATAACGATGCAAAGCACAGCGATGTGTACACTGCATTCAGAAGATTGCTCAACGTGAACTATACCACTATGAAAAAAGTGAAGGACTATGCGCAGCAGTTAAATATTACAGAGAAGCTGCTCAACGAAATAATATTACAACGCACCGGTGAAAACGTAAGCAGTTTGATCTTTAAACAACTCATTTTAGAAGCCAAAAGACTCTTGAATTCGGGTTATACAGCAAAGCAGGTGGCCTATCAATTGAACTTTACCGACCCCGCACATTTCAGCAAATTTTTTAAAACACAAACCGGATTTTCACCTTCCGAATTTAAATAATACAAGCAAATGGCCTAATTGTACATTGCCGGAAATAGGCACCCATTCTACCTTTGTCCCGAACAAAAACAAAATACTATGAAAACAACAACTATCAAAACAGCAACACGTGCACAGGCATTTATGATAATTTTATTGTGCCTAATAGGTATAATGAGCTATGCACAAAATTGGACTCAAATTAACAGTGGCACTACCAAAAAACTCAACACCATTGCATTTCCTTCCTCAACAGTTGGATACATAGGAGGTAACGATAGTTTGTTGCTGAAAACCACGGATGGTGGCGCTACATGGACGCAACTCAGCTACACAGGAATTAATTTTTTTCCTAATGGTGAGCATATCATCAACTTGCAGTTCTTAAATGACTCAGTCGGGTTTATTACGGTGGGACCATATTCGGGCAGCTATGCCACCACAAACGGTGGGTTAACATGGACAGCCATTATTTTACCCGGTAACTTATGCTTCAATAAAGGCATGTATTTTTTTGATGAAAATAATGGCTTCATTGCCGGTTCAGGTTGTTTTCAGGGCGAGCTTATTTCATACCTTTCGGGAGGAAACTGGCAAACGGGTACTTGGAATTTATCTAACATCAATGCACCCACTAATTTAGGAACACATACGATTTCCGATATCGATTTTTATAACAACAGCTATGGTCTTGCAGTAAGCAAAAGTGGCTTCGTTTTTAGAACTATTGATGGTGGTTTAAATTGGGACTCGGTGAGTATTACGAGCTTGAATAATGAACTTACTTCTGTTATGATTATTAATGACACCTTGGCTTATGCAGGTTACAAAGCTAATGGTAATGGTTTTGGCTTGTATATCAGCACCGATGCAGGACAGAGTTGGAATTACGATGGCAACTCCGCCACATTTGCCTATCCCGATATTTTTGGTGTACACTTGTCAAGTAGTGGAAGAATGTATGCAGGAGGGTATTCAAACACCATGTTTGATGGAATCATTTTCAACAACAACAATCCCCTGCAATTATGGAATTATGATATTGTAGATCAAAGTATCAACGATCTTGCCTCACATAGCGATAGCGTTGTATTTGCCGTAGGCGACAGCGGATATGTTGTGGTGAATTATCCTCAATTAATTTCGGGACTTGAAAAAACAGATCAACAACAGCTCAAAGGTGTTTTATCTCCCAATCCTGCCAGTCAATATGTACAATTGCACAGCAAAATTACTGCGTTAAAAAATTCCATCAATTATCAAATTGTTAACATCAATGGACAGCGCGTTCAATCGGGAAGTGCCTTAAATGGAATTATTGATGTGGCAACACTAGACTCTGGAATTTACCTTGTTCAAGTAATCAGCGATAGCTTCACTGAGCAATATAAG
>JBILUU010000382.1:0-2988 GCA_044370815.1 Bacteroidia bacterium | reverse complement strand
ATCATTTATTGCTTATCGTCAAATGGCCTTAGCCAAAGCATACCTTAAAGATTTTAAGGGAGCACTTGTTGATATTGAGTCGGCATTAAAAATGAACGATGATGATTTTAACGCACATTTTATAAAAGGTGTTTTGCTCGACAGTACCGGCAATTACGCTGTTGCCCTGAAGAGCTACGAAAAAGCCATCAACAGCTTATCTAAAAATAAGGTTTACAAAGAAAGTTTCAATAAATCTGATTATAAGTTTTATTTTATCAATCCTGCCCGAGCAAGCGCCAAAATCAACCAATATGACGAGGCCATGAACTATTTTAAGCGTGCCGAAGAAATTGCAGGCAATGATTTTGAAATTGCTTTTTACCGTGCAGAAACAAAAAGTATGAAGGGTGATTTGAATGGGGCAATCGGAGAATATAACAACGCCATTGCTTTCAACGGAAATAACTATGAGGCTTACATCAACAGAGGCAATCTTTTCATTAAAAACGGGGCCTATGAAAATGCTAAATCTGACTTTTCTCGCGCCATCATCATCAATACCAAAGCCCTTCAAGGATACCTAGGAAAAGGTATGGCTCACGAAATGACGGGCGATTTTAAAACTGCGGTAGAGTCCTATAAAAAAGCCCTCGAGCTTTCTCCTAAAGATATTCAAATCAATAAAAGCTATAACAATGCAGTGGCTTTATTGAAAGAGAAAAACAAAGAGTTGAACAAACCTGTATTGCTTTTAAATGCTCCCAAGACCGGAGAAAATTCAACCCTATTTATTGCCGACAACTTGAATACCATTAAAGTGGAAGGTAGAATTAAAGATGAAAGTTTAATACAATCCATCAGGATCAACGACCAACCTGTTGAGTATGATAAGAACGCCATCAACCCGTCATTCTCTCATCCGCTTGATATTACTCAGGTAAAATCGATGACCATCAGTGTAACCGATAATTATGACAACAATACAACTTATGCATACCCAATTGAACGCGTTGAATCTGAGAAACCTGTATGTGAATTAATAACACCTAAACCTACCGACAATCAGATTTTAATAAAAAGTATAGGCAATTACATGTTGTTTATTGAGGGCATTGCCAATGACAGAAGTTTAATAAAAAGTATTACTGTAAATGACAAGGTGGCTTCATTCGATAATAGCAAACTTAACCCTACTTTTTCACTCACAATTGAAATTGCCGCTGTTGATGCTATTACGGTAAAAATTAGAGATATTTACGACAATGAATCTACCTCTTCCTATGCCATCAAGCGCGATGCTGCCATTGAAGCGCAAGCCAATCCGATGGGAAAAACTTGGGTGGTATTTATCGAAAATAGCAACTACACCAATCTTTCATCTATTGAGGCAGTAGCCAACGATGTTGCCTTAGTGAAAAATGCCCTTTCGGGATATATTATCGACTCAATCATCACACGCAAAAACATGAAGAAAGCCGCAATGGAAAAATTCTTCTCTATTGAGTTACGTAATATGATTTTGGCCAACAATGTAAACTCTTTGTTAATTTGGTATTCGGGGCATGGAAAAATTACCAATGAGAGCGGTTTTTGGATGCCTGTTGACGCAACCAAAAAAGATGAATTTACCTTTTTCAGCACTACCAATTTAAAAGGTTACTTAGGCAGTTATAAAACTTTAAAGCATACACTTGTTGTGGCAGATGCCACCGAAACAGGACCGGCATTTTATTTGGCCATGCGCGATGTACAGCGACCAGCCGAATGTGGTGATTATACCGCTACAAAACTAAAATCGGCACAGGTATTGAGCGCTGCCGAAAAAGAACGTAACAATGAAAGTTCGCTATTGAGCAAAACTTTTGCAAACACCTTAAAAGGAACAAAGGATAAGTGTATTTCTATTGACAATATTTCTGATAAGGTAAACAACGCTGCCAAACAATCTCAAAAGCAAAAGCCCAAGTTTGGTAATATTCAAGATTTGAGTGATGAAAATGGCACCTTCTTTTTTATGAAAAAATAATTGATCGAAGAGAGCAGTTGTAACTTAAGCTGAGGTTATTTCTTTTTCACGCAAACAAAAAACACGCTACTGCTGTATTTTGAGCGCTTTTTCATGGGGAACCATTGTCTCATTTCAGGATAAGGATAAAGTGCAGGAAGCAACACTTGTTTAACTTCAAACACCTGCGATACTGACTGTTGCCAACGTTTAACCCTGTACGCCTTTAAATCGAAAAGTAGGGTACTCCCCTCTTTGCTGTGTGAGCGAGGAATAAATAATTCGCTGAAAGTAGTTTTACCGGCATTGATAAAAGGAGAAAAGAAGAAGTTCACAAAACGGTGATGCGTGGTAAACATGATATTGCTGATCCAATTTACAGCAGCCATTGATGCGGTGGGCATACCAATAATAAGCACTCCATCATGCTTCATCACACGGCTCATTTCCTGTAAACTTTTTAGTTCATCATTAACATGTTCGAGCACATGAGAAGAATATACCGTATCAAACATTTCACTATCGAAAGGGATAGCTTCGGCAAATGCCTTTTGAATGTGGCCCGCCTTTACCTCAAAATTACTGCCTTGCCTGCCAACACCGTGACTCATTGGTTCGGGATCAATACCATATACTTCGCAAGCTTTGTCATGAGCTGCACGCTGCATGGCATAACCTGCACCACACCCAACGTCTAAAAATTTCCCTGTTTTTACATAAGGCAAAACGGCCTCCCACTCCACATCACGAATACGTTTTTGATTTTCATTGGTTTTTTCCTTTGAGAGCAGCGGGTAGTTATATATTTTAAGCAAAAAGCTTTTCACGTTTACTGATTTTTGATGTTCAAACTTACATTTTTTTCTCAATCCATCCGGTACTCGAATTTAATGTTGTAGTGCCATTGTCGGATACCTGCACCACATGCATGGCTTCAATCAATTTTATGGCATTGCCCAATTCATCAATTAAATCCTCGGGAAGCATTCCACGGTGGCCAA
>JBILUU010000055.1:0-11143 GCA_044370815.1 Bacteroidia bacterium | reverse complement strand
GTAGTGTTTGGAAGGGTAAGAGGAATGCCGGTCCACATACAATCTTTGAACACTCTTTGTTTTTCAGCAACTTGATTTGCCAATAGTTTTGTTCTGATAAACTCACCTTGATCATAAATAGGCATATCTGAACTTGTATTTGCAGAATGACCGAATACATAGATGTTGTGCTTACCACCAAAACGAATTCCTGTACTGTATCCATTGGTAAAGTTATCAGTAAATGATGATGTAGGATTCCAAATCATATCTCTACCATTGTCGCCAACCAACCATGAATCTTCACCAAACGCCATGTTAAGTCTTTCACCTGTTTCAACATTGATGGCATAACCAGGGAACCAGCCCATACCAATTGTGCCCGAACCATCATCTTTACCGTCTTTATCTACCGAGGCAGATTTTCTTAGGTCGAATTTGGCAGCTCCGCCTTGCGCTAAATTCACATCATCTTGCATCTCTAGCACGGCACATCTTGTCCATTTAGACTTATCACTTGTAATTACAAGGTCTATACTTCTAAGATTACGCATAATTTCTCTTTTTCTACCAACCGGATTGAAAAATAGGTTATTCCATGCTACACCATTCCACTCGTTTGAGCCAAGTATATAAGGAGCAAAAGTACCTCCCAATATTGCTTCAAAGTTCTGATTGTCATCAACTCCAATAAAATCGTTTCCTGAAAAAGAAGGTGGTCCAGGAAGCGGGTTAGGGTTTGTTGTTGTTCCCGCTCTAATCCAATTGAAAGCAGACTGACCATCTTGATCAGGCACTCCAAACAACCATGTTTTTGTAGGATCATCAAATTCAAAACTACTTGTAATAAATCCATTTTGATTATCTACCATATCAACACTTGGTGCAACAGCTTTCGTAATTCTAACGGACAAGCCCCAATCTAAAATCAACTTTTCGTTTTCAACGTTGATGCATGTGTCTGAAGAAACAGAATCGCGCGTGCTTAAGTTGGTTAGCACCCAAGCTGCTGTATCAACGGCTGTCAAGATATCCTTTACTTTTCTGATTCGATACGTAGAATCATTGATTAAACCTTGGATGGCATAAATTGTTGAATTTAGAGGCACATTTGCATACACATACTCGGTGTTGAAAGGAGGAGTACTACGGTTTAATCTAATTGCTGTAATTGAATCAATTGTTCCGCCTTGCAGAGAAATTTTTGGCACAAGTACATGGCTCACAAACTTTAATTGAAACTCTGCATCAGGAACATTAAGTGGGTCAATTACCTTTACATCAATTGGGCCGGCAGAATTTTTGTAAACAGGTTGCTCCACCTTATTATTGGCAAGGATCTCAGCAATTGTTTCGTCCGTTAATTCTAGATTTTGATAGCCGCTACCTTGACCTTCTACACGCTTAATTTTTGGACCATCGCCATAACCACTTTGCAAGGTTGTACCACCGTTTTCAGGTGATGTAATGTGTGGAATACCGGCAACTGGAGCCACGCTTTGGCCTTTTGAACTTTTTGCACCTGAAATGAATGGTTTTTTCTGACCATCGATAGCGGTAGGATCTGTTTGGTTATATGTTTTAAAGTTGTTTGCTCCGTATGCAATGGCTAGGAAATAATACGTTTTATGATTAACCAATTTTTTATCGGTGCCCGAAGCAAATTTATCATCGGTAACTTTGAATGAATGACGGATTCCTTGGTTATATCCTTTGATAGTAGGATTCTTGAGCATTGGCTCATTGGCATTTAAAGAAGAGTTGAATCTGTAGTTTACCAACTGACCATGCTCGTTTTTAACATCGCATTGGGCCACTAGTCTTGCTTTTGTAGGGTCATTGAGGTCGCCTTCTGAAGCTGTTACAGTTCCATCTTTCACTTGATAAATGAGGTAACCTTCAAAGTTATACGTTCTGTCGTAACCTGGTAAAGCAGGGATAAGCGGATCTAGCTCTTGGTACTTTTCATTTCTATTATTGAAGGTACTAACATCAGGATTGGTAATGTACAATATCAATTGATTATTAAGTTCTTGTATAGTTAAATCTGGTGCACGCGGACCCTCCAATACGGCAAAACAGTTGTCAAACAATGCTTGCGCTTTTACATCGGCTAATCTAACAAGCTCCACTGAAGCCTTTGCTCCACCGGTTTGAGCTTGCGCCCAAACACAACCCGTAGTAACATAGTTAACTGCGCCCGGCTTAAGAGTAAACGGTCCGGCAGAGTGAATAAAGCGCCAATCTTGAGCATCTGAACACTGCCAGTCAACATTACCATTTGAATCATCTGATGTCCATGGGAATCCAAATTTGCAAGGTACTGTTCCTCCATATCCTGAACCACCATATGTTAAACTCGTACCATCCTTCCATTTAGATTGTAGGTAGTTATAAAAATGCGTAGCTTGAGAAGGATTACCTCTTACAGAAGGGTCATTTTGGAAAATCATGAAGTACTCCATTCCCAATGTTTCATTACCAACGATACCATCGCCATAACCGCTTCCGCTGATTGTTTGGCTGGCAGGACGGTCAACCTCAACTCCATTAACAAGGTATGGATCTGCTTTGGGGCCTTTAAAAAAGTCTACAGCAGAACAAGGGGGCTTATCACCATAACTATTGCCTGAGCCTGTTCCATCTTGGTCGTCACTGTTGTAGCAGAAACCAAGTCCATTTTTAACGTCACAACCCACAAAGTCATCGGTGTACAAACCTAAGTCTGGATCGTTCCAACTACCGAAATAGGTATTTGAAATAGTAATATTTCCTCTATTAATAACTTGGTATTGATAAAAGGTCATATCGTTTATTTCATCATTAGTTGCGAATGCAAAAGCTTGCGCCCTAATTTCAAGACCAAGAGGCTGCCCTCCTGTTTCACTGTGAATGTTTCCTTTATCATTAAAAACCCACCATAAGGTTTGGTCACCAAACAAAAAGTTTGCACAACCACCACCACTTGAAGCCGTGTTAAAGATATCATACTTCGGATAATCACCATCATCAGGACGATATAAACCATCACCATTAACATCCCAAAAAGGAGCCATAGAGATGTCTTCATTTAAACTAACGTCTCCGTTACCAGGATAAGAGGTAATGCTAGCAGGAATAGAGTAACCAGGAAAATCAGATGGTGAAGAAAGATAGGCAACATAGTCAGCCACGTCTTGTCTGTAAATTTGAAATAATTTATCCCATCTTGAGCATCCTGTTGCATCGATTGAAGCATTTGTAATGTCTAGCGGTCCGGGCCAAAAATCGTTTCCACTCTGGCGATAAGTTTGTGCGGCAGTTCTCAACTGACCACCTTGGTCTAATCCACCAATCCAAAGTGCGGCAGCAAAATAAGAGTGCTTGCCCGAGCCCTTCGGTACCTCATAACGGGCAACTTCCAATCCTTGATCCCACCACATATCACCTCCGTTCATGATAAGTGCACGCACGTTGTTGATATTAAGGTCTACCTTACCGGTAGCAGGGGTACAGGCAGATGATGTTGCTCCAGATGCTCCCGTTCTTCCGCCTGTTAAGCCAACATTTTCTTTTGCTGATACTACTGTTAAACTAAAGGAAATTCCAAAAGCCAGTAATGTTTTCATTCTTTTCATTTTGTTGTGTTTTATTTGTTTAACAATATGATGTGCCAACATTTATTGTTATTAAAAATCTAATGTTACACCAATTCTCATCCTTCTTGGAATTGAGTAATTGTTGGGGTTATTAATTCTGATATCGTACTGATCGATAAATGCAGCCGGGCTTGGGAAACTATTGATGATTGCATTTGAAGAAGGGCTAGTTAAGAAGCCATCATCATCAGGGTTTCCTGTTGCACGATATACACTGACAATATTTTTTGCATTAAGTAAATTAAGCACCTGCAAGTAGATGTTTAAGTTGCCTCTTCTTCCTGCATTTTCTCCATCTTCTCCCCCGCCTGACATTTTCTTAAACGTAATAGGGAAAGATTTTTGCACCCGTAAGTCGAAACGAAATTGGAATGGCAAACGAGATCCATTTAAACTACCAGACAAAACAGAAATTTGCGATGCGTTAATAGCACCCTCTTGATTGATATTACCTTGACGACTGTAAGGGGTACCTGAAGTGGCGCGGAATGTTAAGTTAGCACCAGCATTGGCAAAAATTTTCTTTCCGTTAATCGTTGGACCATTATAGTTTTTTCCATCTTCATAGCTGTAATCAACATTGGCAACAATGTTGTGACGTTGATCGAAATTTAAAGGTACTGTATTCCTTAGGTTAGGTTGTGTTGAGTTAGCTATAATGTTTATAGCATCAGCATCTGATGAACCTGTACCATTGGCAAAAGAAAGTGTATAGTTAGCGTTCAAAGTTACGTTATTTGTTCTTCTAAGATCATATGCAACCGAGAAACCAGTTACTGTACCAAAGTCGATGTTACCGAAAGAGGTGTATGAAACAGGATAAGCATAAGCAAAGCGCGTTACTTGAATCATGTTTCTTAACTCACGATAAAAAGCTGACAAGGTAAGTGCAGAATTTTGTTGCTCGTTAAGCACTTGAGTAAAACCTAATTCGTAATCAATTGTTTTTTCAGGTTTCAAATTTGGATTATTCAATACACCGCCTGTGTTGATGTCCATGAAATAGTAATCCAATATATTCATTCTTAATCTTGAAGGAGGCCTTTGCGTTAACACGTCATAGTGTGCAAAGAAATTAGCCATATCAGATATTGGGAATGAGAATGCAATACGTGGCATAAAATTGATTTGTGGGTCATAATCCTTAAATGAGTTTTTTGGATCAAAAGATGCCGATCTGATACCTGTGTTAGAGGCATCGGTAGCTCCATCTTTTGGGTTAACTAAATATGGCGTTAATTGACCGTTTGATGTTTGCTGAGCCAAAACTCTAGGGTCAATTATTTCAACCCCCTGACTGTTATACCATCTGTTGTTGTTTCTATATCCAACTATTTGGGTTGGGTCACTAATACTATTTACATATACCACATAATCTTCTCCAATATTGCTAGGGTGAGCGATATCCTGTCCGTTGATTTCTGTTACATCACCTGCTTTGCGGGTAGCATACAAAGAGAATGGGTCATTCAACACTTTTTGATTAGCGTCAAAGCGATCTATACGCAAACCAACGTTGAACTTTAAATCTTTAAAATCGAATTTATCTTGAATATATCCGGCCATGTATATAGGATTGAAAGATCCAATTGGTCTGGTAAGATTTCCGTTAGCATCTTTTTGGGTAAAGAAGTCCTCGAAAGTAACATTGTTTACTTTGTTGCCAAGGTAGTCGAAACCATAATAACCAACAAGTGAATTACCATTGTTTAAAAGGTCATCTGCACTAAACATATCTAAAGAGAAATCTTCTGGACTCATGTTGTGAATATCAATCCACTCATTGTTGGCAACCCCAAGTTTCTTACGAAGACTTCTTGAGAATTGTGTTTCCTCGTTAGGGTTATATCCTCTTTCGAAATTAACGGTATCAAAGGTAGCACCAGTAATAACGGTTGGCTTAGTGAGGTCAATATCGGTAACTGCCTTATTGGCAAGTTGGTACATCAAACCCCATAGCCCAATAGGGCCAATGTTGTATCTGCTCTCTGAACGTTGCTCGTATTCGAAACCAATTTGTAAAGCATGATTTTTAACATCGGCAGAGAAACTTGTATTTACACGAAACTGACTGTTGTTATCAATGGAGTAACCTCCGTACTGACGTCCAGTATTGAACCATAAACCATTAACATTGCTTGGTCTGTCACCGTTTATAAGACCTCCGTTTGCTTGAATCCGGAAAATATTATCGTAAGCAAAAGCGGGATCATCTCCTTGCAAGGCATAGAAGCTACTCGCATAAGCAGCACTAGTTGGGTTTCTGATAGTATCAGGAGCGAAAGTCACGAGCGTGTCTTGCCATCCGTTTTGAACAAACGCCTGACGGGCGCTTTCGAATGCGTAAATTCTTTGCTTATGCGTTTTAAATTTTCCTAAATACCCATAATCAAAAAAGTTGGCTCTGTGGTTATCATCTTGCTCAATATTCTTCACCTTGGTGTAAGATGCCTGTAAGGTGTAGTAAGCATTTCTTAGGTTAGCAGAAGTTTTTTCTTCCTTGCCTTCGGGTGCAGAGTTGAACTTTTGTTGCAAGCGACCATAAACCCTCCAAGTGTTATCAATAGATTGTGGATTATTTACCGGATTGAATAAAGAGTAGTCGTAAACAAAATCATGTCTATTATTATAGTCCACAGATCCTCCAAAGGTAATGTTGAGGTTGTCGGTTGGTTTAAAATCTAACTTACCATTTAAACGCACAAAATTGGAGCGTGCATTTTGCTTGGCTTTAATCTGCTCCATATCTGATTTGGTAATAAATTGCGAGCTTTGTACCAATGTTGCGCTTCCGTTAGGGTTTGGTCTCAATGGATTTTTCTCTAAATCGGCCATTACATCATCCTTTATTTTCCACATGCCAACAGCAGATGGGTCTGGGTCTCTTTCTGTTGATACCTCACCAGATAAAATGAATCCTAGGATTGCTCTTTTATTTCCGGCAGAATCTTTTTTAGTTACCAAAGGACCTCCAAAAGAGAAGCCGAGGAAATTATAACCGAACTTATCAGTAACCTCAGAAGAAATTGCTTCAACACCACCAAAGTATGTGCTTTGCGGACCTCTTGTTGTAATGTTTACGATACCCGATGTAGCATCCCCAAAAGAAGCAGGCAAACCACCTGTAATTACGGAAATTTGCTCGATACTTGATTGCGGTAAACCAGCAGAACCAATAACACGCATACCATCGATAAACGTTTCTGATGATTCAGAACGACCACCGCGGATATTTACTGCATCACCTTCGTCAACTTGCGCCACACCTGCAGATTGAGCAACAACCGAATTTACATTTTTGGTTGCCATCTTATCATAATCTTTCTTGGTTACAGTTTTGGATGTACTTGCGTTGGGGTCGATGAGCGGAACAACGTGAACCACTTTCTCAAATACCTTCAATTCCACACCCGGCATAATGGTGGCGGTTACATATGCTGTTTTGGCGTCAATGATGTTTACATTGGTAATTTCAATACCAGCATAGCCAGTGTAGCTTACCTTGATGTTGTATACACCCGGCTGAATTGGCTTAATGAGTGCTTCACCGTCAATAGTAGCTGCTGCGGCAGCAACCTGTTGGTTTCCGGACAAAACCACCACTGTGGCAAAAGGCACTGTTTCTTTGGTTGTTCCATCAACTATGGTAACTTTAACAGCTCCGCCTTGCGCTAATACTGCGGATAGCGCACCCATTACCATTACAAACGTTAAGTAAATTTTCCTTATCATAATGTTATTATTGTGTTAGATTAACATCGCTTTTCAAAGCGGGTAAAGATATGGAATAATTATTTTTTTATCCAAATTTAACAATTCCTTTTTTTGTACATATTTCCACTAAACCCTGTTTTTCAACGTGTTTCGAACAATAAAGTTTCTAATTTTAACGATTGATTTTTGCTGATTTTTTACAAAATGTGATAATAAATTACTTTTTAAACAGTCTAAATAGTATGAATTCTTTTCTCGGTTCATTAACTCTACGGGATTTCTTTTTTGACTGCTTCATACGCTTTCTTGTTTTTTTTGTCTGAATTTTTTGATGTCTTTTCCTTCCGGCCTCTTCCGCTTTTATGCGTTTTTCTTCCTGCAAATCAAGTGCATCCCGGTCTTTTTTAGTGCGCATATTTTCCGGCTCTGAACTTTGTGCGTTACTTAGGGTAATAAAAGCCGGTGTAATGCATAGCAACAAAAGAAAAAATAACTTTTTCATTATTGAAACAATTAAAATTTTTCAAATTAAGTAAAAATAGTTGGCACATCTTTTTTTTAATTTAAACGAAGGTTGCTTACTTCATTTGTTGATAAGAGATAGAAGTGTTAATAAATGTTGCCTGCCTCGTGAAATTTTTTTTATTTTACCTTTGTGATTCGATGAAAGCTAAAAAACACACCCTAATAATTGTTATCTGCTCACTATTAATTTTGTTTTCTGTTTCATCTTGCCGAAAGCGAAAAAACACCATTGTACCTTACATTCCGGTGAATATTTATATCTACACTTCAGACCCTCGATTCAATACTTTAAACACTCCGGGCGGCTGGGTATATTTGAATGGCGGTTCACGAGGAATTATTGTTTACAGAAGATCAAATGAAGAGTTTATTGCCTATGATAGACATTGCACATACGATGTTGACAACCCTTGCGGACAAGTTGAAGTTAGTTCTACGCAAATAACCGCTGTTGACAGTTGTTGCATGTCTGAGTTTGTATTAACCGATGGCTCCGTTGTAAAAAACCCTGCAACCCAGCCTTTACAAGTTTATCAGGTGAGGTTCAACGGTAACGAGTTGCACATTTTTAATTAGTTGAACCAAAATATCACTTAACTGTTTTTAATCAAAACCTTTCTCCCATCAACATCCATGGAAAACAAAGACAAATATTGCAACAGCCTTACAAACTACTCAAGATTTTTAACAAGAGAAGTGAATATAGGAGATGTGCCTATTGGCGGTAACAACCCCATTCGCATTCAAAGTATGACTACCACCGATACGATGGACACCTCAGCTACCGTGGCACAAACCATAAGAATTATTGAAAGTGGATGTGATTATGTGCGCATTACTGCTCCAAGCCTTAATGAAGCACAAAACTTAGGTGTAATAAAAAAGGAATTGCGTGCAAAAGGTTATCACACACCGCTGATAGCCGATATTCACTTTACACCCAATGCTGCTGAACTTGCTGCCCGATTGGTTGAAAAGGTTAGGGTAAACCCCGGCAACTATGCCGACAAGAAAAAATTTGAGGTAATCAACTACAACGATGATACCTACCAAGCTGAGTTAGACCGCATTAGAAATAGGTTTACTCCTTTAGTAAAAATTTGCAAAGAATATGGCACAGCTATGCGTATTGGCACTAATCATGGGTCATTGAGCGATCGTATTTTAAGTCGCTATGGCGATACTCCGCTTGGGATGGTTGAAAGCGCTATGGAGTTTTTGCGCATTTGCGAAGATGAAAATTTTTACAACATAGTATTGTCAATGAAAGCCAGCAATCCTAAAATAATGGTGCAAGCATATAGGTTGTTGGTAAACAAGATGATTGAAAACAATATGAATTACCCGCTTCATTTAGGTGTTACAGAGGCCGGTGATGGAGAAGACGGAAGAATAAAGTCAGCTGTTGGTATTGGCACTCTGCTGGAAGACGGCCTTGGTGATACGGTGCGCGTTTCGCTTACCGAAGACCCTGAGTTTGAAGCCCCTGTAGCAATTGCACTTGTGAACCGATATAAAGGCAGAAGAAATATTGAGCAACATCAAAACCATCAATATATTGAAGATGCCGGCAAATCAATTTACTCCCCATTTGAATACAACAAGCGCAAGAGTTTTGAGGTACTTAACATTGGTGGCAGTCAGGTTCCTCGGGTGGTTGCCGACCTCAGCAACAGAAAAGAAATTCAACCCTCAACACTTTACGGTGTAGGTTACAACTACTCGGTAGCACTCGATAAGTGGCACCTTTCAGATATGGCTGTTGATTATATTTACACGGGCGACCTTCTGATAGATTTCGAAATACCGGGCACACTTGGCGTCATCGTTAATAATGAAATTTGGCAGCAACAACAGTCGCTTACGAGGCACTATCCATTGTTTTGTGCGAGTGAAATATTTACAGCAAAACAAATTAGCAATACGTTGAATTTTGTGGCGGTTGAGATTCAATCATTGACCAATGAATTTATCGCCAAAATTAGCGAAATTAAAACGGTGGTATTGATATTAGATACCTTTTCCTCGCACGGTATGGCCGAACAGCGCGCTTTGATGGTAAAATTGATGGCGCTTGGTTGTGACCTCCCTGTTATCATCAAAAGAAACTATAAAGACCTGAGCGAATCGGACATGCAATTGTATGCCAGCACCGATTTTGGCGCATTGTTTTTAGATGGCTTTGGTGATGGTACTTGGCTCAAAACTGAGAACTGTGGAGGTGCGGCCATTGTAAACAGCACCACATTCGGGATCTTACAAGCCACACGAAACAGGATTTCAAAAACCGAATACATTTCTTGCCCAAGTTGCGGCAGAACACTTTTTGACTTACAAGAAACTACTGCAAAAATCAGAAAAAGAACACAGCATTTAAAGGGTGTTAAAATTGGTATTATGGGTTGTATTGTAAATGGCCCGGGAGAAATGGCCGATGCTGACTATGGATATGTTGGTGTTGGTGTTGGAAAAATAACCTTGTACAAAGGAAAGGAAGTGGTTAAAAAAAATATACCAAGTGAAGAAGCTGTAGACGCACTTATAGGATTAATTATGGAGCATGGAGATTGGGTTGAAGAACCTGTTGCACAGGGTTAGCAGGCAATAGACATTAAGCGTTTTTAGCAATGCCTTAGGTGGCTATTGAAAGCTAAAATAATTGTTTGATGATATGATGGCGCAAGCAGTTATTGTAACCTCAGCACTATTTTTTAGAAATCTTTCTCGCAAGCATATATCCTATAAATGCCATTGGCATATAAGCCCCAATTAAATCAACCACATTAAACCAAAATGGTGCCGGCAATAGGTAAACATTGATTGCACCGGCCGTAAAAAAAATTAAGCCGGCTCCAATGGCAAACTTTTGATGATACGCATCAACGCGTAAAACTATGATCAAAGCAGCAAGCATGGTTCCTAAAGCATGGGCCAAAAACGGCATTAAAAAATGAATGGGTTGCATGAGCGGCATTGCGGCTTTTAGTCCTTCCATTGTTTTCAAATCAGCTCCTTCGGGTGGAGGTACAATATTACCGCTAAGCATAATAATAACCATATTAAGGCCCATTCCGGCAACAATGGCAATAATAAAATTGATGGCTCGGTTGAAGAATTTATTTTTCATGTTGGCAGGAACTTTTTGTTTTTACAAATTTACATTTTTATCAATAGGTTTTGCTGCATTTAACCCAAATTCCAATAATGCGTTTGCATTAGAAATAAATAGCTAACATGTTTCATTTTAGTGTGGTGTTTAAAAAAATGATGTTGGCCTTGTGAAAATG
>JBILUU010000054.1:0-11191 GCA_044370815.1 Bacteroidia bacterium | reverse complement strand
ACAACGCTGACAAATATCAAACTGTAAATCGGGACTCAGTTTACCCGGATTAACAATGCTGTAATCAATGTACTTTGACGTATCAATCAAATTGCCTCTGCTTTTTTGTCTCACATGAATAGAGCCAGGTCCGTGACACCTTTCGCAGCCAATGCCGTTTGGAAGAGAGGCAAATTTATTTTCAGAACCTATTTCAAAATCAGGATAGGAATTATGACAGCTCATGCATTCCAAACCAATTTTTCTGCTGAAGCGTGTGTTGTGTCCCTCTTCGAACCCCGGAGGTAAATCCCATTGTTGTTTTTGTGTGTAGAAGGTTGCAGGCATTTGTGTTAAGAAACCATTTTTTAGCGTCAAATGCGAGTTGGTATGTTGGCCCGAACCTACAATATAGCTCACAGTTTCTAATCTCTTGTAAATGGTGTCGCGTCCATTCATCCTGAACTCTAAAATTTTCATGGTATCACCGCTAAAAAATGGGTAATAATGAAAGTTGGCATACTTGTCGTAAACAGTATATTTATTTCCGAAAAGTGCGGCTGATTTAAGTTTTGTAGCACGGTCAAATGACTTGCCCATGCCTGTTTCAATAAAGGTGTTATAGATGTCTTGATGACAAGTTTTACACGTATTTATTCCCACATTGGTGGCAGAGTCGCCATGATTTAAATAAGGAGAAACCGGATTTTGCTGATTCTCTTTGTTGCTATTCTTGGCATTATTACAACGAATAGTAATGAGTGCGATAAATGCAAGGCAGGCTACAAATAAGGTGAGCAACAATTTGTTTTTCATCTGTTAGCAGTAACAAAAGGTTAAACTAAATGAGCTCTTACAAACCTTGGTTTATTTTGTAAATCTTTTTTAGAAGTGATATCAAGAAATCCTTTTTCCTTTAACAATTCCATCACCTGTTGGTGGTAATCCTCATGGGTTTCAAAGTAAAGTGTTCCACCTTGTTGTAAATTGTGTAGGGCAAATTCAGCTATTGCTCTGTAAAACTGTAAGGGATCATTATTGGTTACAAATAAAGCAATATGCGGTTCAAAACCTAGCACATTATGCTTCAGCGATGGTGCTTCTTCTTTAGTAATGTATGGAGGATTACTAACAATAATATTGAATTGTTCATCCAATACCGCATCATGCATTTCCAATATATCGGCCTGCAGCATTTGCACCTCGGCATGCAATTCTTGGGCATTGATTTTTGCAACCGTTAGTGCCCTGCTCGACACATCGATCGCAAAAACCTCGGGATGTATTAAATTTTTTGCCAGTGAAATAGCAATACAGCCACTTCCTGTTCCAATATCAAGCACTTTAATATTTCGCTTGCCCATAAAATCTTTTACAATCCAGTCTACCAACTCTTCTGTCTCGGGTCGCGGAATGAGCACATCTTCATCAACTTTAAATTTCAATTGATAGAATTCTGCCTCACCAATAATATACTGAATGGGCTTGCAGGTAAGCAGAGGTTTTAAGATAGCTGAGAAAGCGACTTCATCCTCGGCAGTAAGCGTGTTATCTTTCTCAAAAAGCACACGCGACCTTCCCCACTCTTTAATATGATAACAGGTGAGATAAAACAATTGATCACACTCATCTTGATCGTACAAAGATTCTAATTTATTGCGCCAAAATAGCTTTAGTTCGGAGTAAGTCATACCAATGTAACAACTATAATAGTCAACAACAGCAATTGCAAAAACATGTTCAACATCATTGCTTGCCTTCTAATCTTTTTGCTTCTTCAATCGTTATTTTTGAGCCGTTATTGAATACAGCAATAAATGCATCTGTTATTCCTTTGGCTACAACATCTGCCTTAACCGACTCTGCTTCTTGAAGTGATTTAAAGTTACCAACGGTGTAAATGGTTAGGTCGCCATTTTTCTGATTTGAAATTCCTTTCTCGGCAATTGATAAATACTTATTCATGACCTCAACCGGAACTTGATTTCTGAAAGCACCAAGTTGTACCTTATATACAATGTTTGCAGGGGTGTTGCTGGCAGGTGCAACCTTATTTGAGCTTGGTGTTATCTCTGTTTTATTTTCATTTGTGGCTTTCTCATTTGACATTGGAATCACCTTGGGCTGCATATTCATTCCCTGCATATTAGCAAAGGCGGCTTTTCCTTGTTGCGACACAATGGTTGCAGCTTCCTCCATAGGGATCCTTTTGCCATTGATGTATGCCGATACAAAAGCATCGGTTACACCAATTTTAACGATAACATCTTTTGCAGCTGAGGCCTCGCGAATGTTATCAAAGATACCGCTGGTATATCTGTAAAGTCCTTTTTTATTGAGTTCATAATAAAGCGGTGTAATGTTGTATAACTGACCTGCTTTTACTGGTTTGCTATAAACGCCCACTTGTACAGTGTACAACAACCCTTTAATTACTTGAATATCTTGCTGAGGCAATGTTTCACCGGGTTTAACAGTTGAAGGCGCATTCATGTTGCCATTCACAATATTGGCATTTGACACACCTCCCGAATTTGCATTTTCATTCTTTACCGAATTATTGGCAGCAATATCTGATGTGGTTCCTGTCTTACAATCTTTACCTGCTGCAAGCATGCCTCTAGCTTCATTCACGCTCATTCTTTTACCATAACAATAGGCCACTACAAAAGCATCCTTGTAATTCATGGCATTCAATTCTTTTCTGGCATCCACCGCATTATTAAAATCGGTAAATAAACCTGCGGTGTATCTGATTAGGTTACTGTTGGCTAGAGTTTCTCCGGATACAGGACTAACTGTGCCAAAGGCATCATCAACAACAGGGCGATTAAAAGCTCCAATTTGTACTTTGAAGACAATTCCATCAGGCAAGCGCTCATTCATTGGAATTGGGTTTCCTGCGTTGTGTGGTCTTCCTTTAGCAATGCCATTTGATACTGCAACAGTTTTTTCCAAAACTTTAGTTTCAGGAATAACTGCAACTTCCGCTTGTTGCTCTTCAACAGGATCGGGTATCCCTTGTAATGAACGCATAATTCTAAGTGCCAGCTCCTTGTCCATAGATGCCATGTAATTTTCTGCAGCAGTCTTCTTATCCTTAGCATTTTTATTGGCCTCATTCGCGATGACATTCAACGAGTCGGCTGCACGAGCAAGCAACTGAGCTTCGTAATCTAAATTTTTAGCTTCTTCAACAAGCAGCTTTCTTTGTTTCTTTTTGAGTGGTGCTGCCTCTTCCAATTTATTGTTCGATTCTTCGAGTTTTTGGGCACTCAATAATTTTGTAGAATCCACCCTTGCTTTCCATTTAGCTGCCACGGAATTAGCCTGTTCTGCTTCATTCATCAAGGAAGTATATTGCTTGTACTCAGGTGTAGTTTTAACATCAGGTTTAACTACCTTTTTGGGCTGCACTATTTCAGGTTGCGTGTTAACCACAATTTCTTGTTTCACTTCAGTCTTGCCTTTATTATTGGTATTTTTACCGTCAGGAATCTTATTCTCTTTTTCTGTTTTCTTTGGTTGGTTGTCAACTTTTTGATTGTTTGCAACAACAATCTTTTGCTCCTGCTTCACAGGTTGATCGGCCTTCTTTTCGGGAACAATATTTTTTGATGTATCAGCCGATTTTTGGCTGTTTTGAGTATTCTTTGTCGGTGCGGCATTGTTTAATGCAATTACTTGAACCGGTTCTTCTACTATAAGTAATTCTTGAGGCACAGCTCCATTATATGCCATCAAAAGCGATTTGACTTTCAACTCATCAAACTTTTTAAGATAGCTATCGGCTTCAAATTGCTTCATGCGTGCGTTAGCTTCATACTTTTCGGCTACAACTCTCATGGAATCAGCTAGCATCTCTTTGTCTTTTGATTCTCTGTCCATATCTTCAGCTTTCTTCTGAGCCTCTTTTCTCTCTTTCTTGTTAGATTGGGCAGCTGCAAATTCAAACATATCATTACTGGCTATTGCATCACGCTGTGCTTGTATCTTTAATGAATCGGCCTCTGCCTTTTTTGATGCGGCATCTGTTTTTAGCTTTTCAGCTTCATCTTTAATGGCTGCGTATGATTTGTAATCAGGAGATGCCTTGATTTCTGACAATACGGTTTCTTTATCCTTAGTTTTTACTTCTGCCTTAGGAACTACATCTGCTTTTGCAATATTACTAGTCTGATCCTTTGGTTTAACTGGCGACTGATTATTATTTGCTTGTTTCACCTCGGGTTGTTTAACAGCCACCTCATTTTTCACCGGCTGCTTTGCAACAACCTCTTTACCAGCGGTTTGTTTATTTGATTCTGCCACACCTGTTTTATCGGCTGTTTTCTCATCCTTGATGGCCACCACCTTATTATCTTCCGCTGCAGGAAGAATCAAGTTTTGATATACCGCTAAAATTTTATCTTGTTGTGCTTTATCAAGTTTAGCAAGCATTTTATCGGCTTCGGCTTTAATGGCAGCTGCTTTCAACATATCTGCTTGGGCTTTAGTTTTAATGGTATCAGCTTTGTTCAACATGTCTCTACCTTCGTTATCTACCCTCACTGCTTCTTCAGAAAGTGCCTGCCTTTTTGATTTCTTTTTTTCTTCGGCTGCCAAGTCTATAAGCTGCTGCGATTCCGCTACTTTTTCTTCTCCTTGTTTCTTAATGGTATTATACTCAACTGCTTTTTTATCTGCTGTTTCTTCAAGTTTTCTTGCTTGCTCAATCACTTCCGAAAATTGTATATAGGCAGCAGACTTTTTTATGCTCTCAACTTCTGTTGATGCCACTTTTTCTACAGCACTGTATTTACTGTAATCGGGACGAAGTTGATTTACTGCCTCAGTAGCAGGAGCGTTACGATCTGTGTTAAATCCTTTGAAATTAGCGGTTGCCTCATTGGTTCTGTTTATGTTGGCAATACTACTTTCTGATTGATCCAATAATTTTCGCTGACTTTCAAGCACTGCATTTTGCGCAATTACAGCTTCTGATAGTCCTGTCTGCTGACCCAATACTTCACTTTGTTGTAGTGCCTTTTCCCTTACTCCAACGGCCTTGCTGTATTCGATTTGAATCATGCTCACCGTGTTTTGGAAATTGGCCTTATCAGACTCAGGTAAGTCATTCAATTTTTTACTAAGTGCCTCTGAGTTGGCCTCATATTCTTTATTGGTTACATTGAATGTAATCATTTCGGCCGCTAACTTTTTGGAAGCAGCAACTTGCTTAAAACTCTGTTGATAGGCCGTTAAATATTCAATTTCACTAGGGTTGGTTGTGTTATTAAGCACCTTAGCAATTGAGTCAACATTTGCCTGGGCACGCTGCTGTTCCTCAAGCAAGTTACTTTTCTTACTTTCATTGGTAGAAATTACGTAGGAAGCATAATTTTCCAACTTGGGTTCCGGCACAGTTTTCTGTTGGGTATTTTCTCCGTTTTTAACATCAGCAACAGGTGTTTCGTTTTTTGCAGCAACAGCATTGTTTGGTTTATTTTCGGATAATTGTGTGGCCAATTCTAGCTTCTGTTCGGGCGTTAGGGCCACGGCAGGAAGATTGCTCTCCTCAGCTATTTGGCTTAGTATTTCTTTGTTGGTTTTGGCTTCATCCTCTAATGTTGCTGCTTCTTCCTTTAGTTTAACAATGCTACCTTCAACCTTTGTCAATTCAATTTGTTTCTCCTTTCTATCGGCAAATAAATCCTTCAACTTGGCTTCATTCTGTTCTTTTTCAGCATCATTTTTGGATTTCAAGATGTCTTCTCTTACAGTCTTTTCTTCGCGCATCGACTCCTGAATTTCCGCCTTAAGCGATAACTTGTTCTTTTCTAGTAACGCAGCCGCCTCATTTTTTTCATTTGCTTGCTTTAACATTGCATCAGGATCATTGGATTTGGCTGTGGTTTGATTTTTTTCAAGTTCCTTATTCTGTTTTTCCAATTTCTCTAAGGCCTCCTTAGAGTCTAATTTAACGGCTTGTTCCAATTCATTCGCATACTGTTCGGCCTGATTGGCTTCAACTTGCTTAGCATCTGCCTCGGCCTCTAAATCTTTGGCTAAATTAAAGGCCATTGTGGCCTGCTGCGATAAATTTTCGGCATCTTTTTTTGTTTTGGCCGAAAGTTCCTGCTGAACAAGTTTATCACTAGGACTCAGCTCGTTAGTATTCTTGCTCTCTGCCTCGGCAGCTTCTCGGTATTTTTTCTGCGCAGCATTATTTTTAAGTCCGGCAAAGGCATATGCTTGTCGGGATTTATCTCGCAATTCATCGGCTTCCTTTTGTATATCGGCAGCATCCTCTTTGGCTATGGTAACCAATTCGGAATTTTTGATTCCTGCCTCTCCCTGTTTGGGCTGTGCATTATTATTGCCTGCTAGACCGGTTTGTGCATCAGTCTTTTCATCAGCTCCACCTTGATAAACATTACGGTTGGTGAGCACTCGATTATCTGTGAAAGTTTTATTGCTGGCTTCTGCTATGATGCCTGATTTTACCTGATCTTCATAATTTACATCAAGGTTAGCCTTTTCTTTAAAGAGCTCTGCTGTTTCAAGGGCATTATTCTCTATGGTATCGGTAAAGTAGTTGTAAATAATCATACTTGTTGCGCCATCTCTTTTGATCAACTTAATTTCTTGTTTCAAAGGTCTAAGCTCATTCAATGGAGGAATTTCAACAAACTGCGACATTGGTGGTGTGCCCGATTGCTCAACGGTATATTCATATTTTGCACCATTATTGAGGTTGATGCGGTACCTGCCATCTTTGTCGGCACTATTGAAAGTACCTATAAACTTGCCTGTTTGAACATTCTTTACAG
This sequence comes from Bacteroidia bacterium, assembly GCA_044370815.1. GTDB lineage: Bacteria > Bacteroidota > Bacteroidia > UBA4408 > UBA4408 > CAIKXD01. The sequence continues at coordinate 4,400 of JBILUU010000054.1, read as the reverse complement.
AAATTTTAGCTGCTAAATTAGCGGGGGTGGCTTCACTTGTCACCTTTCCTTTGATGATGGCTGCGGTTACCGGTACACGTTCTGTTTTTACTTTAAACACCATGATGTTACCATCGGCACTGTTTCTTTTTGATGAAAAATAAGCAAAATCAGACTCCGAGTCGGTTATGTATTGAATATCATCGTCAGGTGTATTAATAGCAAAATCTAAGTTTTGCGGTTTGTTCCATTCTCCGGAAGGATTCAACTCAGACTTAAATACATCATACCCTCCCATGCTATTATGCCCTTTACTGCAAAAATATAAGGTTTTTCCGTCAGGTGTGATATAAGGAAAATCCTCGTCATAAGGTGTATTGATGTTGGGACCTAAATTAACCGGTTGTCCAAATCTAAAATCGGGTAGCTTGCTAACGCGATAAATATCTCTGCCATTTTTTCCATCAACACCATAACTGCTGTAATAAATATCTTGACCGGTTTGTCGCAAAATGATGGTTGACTGATCCTTTTTCTTGCTATCGAAAGGTGTTTTCAACTCTTCGGGCTTAACCACAAGTTTGGCACTGATTTTTGCCAAATCATAAGCCCTAAAATAATCTGCTGTGCTTAATTCTTTCTTTTCGATGACAGTTAAATCTGTTACATTGCGTAGTAAACTTTTACCGTTATAGCACTGTCTGATTTGCAAATCAACCTCCAATTTTGTGGAGGCCTTGTTTTTCTTTTGTTTAAATATGTTGTACTGTGCAATGGCATCATCAAACCTGTAATTAAGATGAAAAGCTCTGCCTAAATGATAATAAACATCGTCATCAACCCCCTCTTTACCCAATGCAAACAACAAGTATGGCAGGGGTTTTTCTTTATTTTCTTTGGCATACAACAAGCAAACTCCGTACTTATAATTAAAGTTAGGATCTTTGGGATAAAGACTCAGTAACTGAGAAAACAAAGGCAATGCAGAAGCATAATCATCATCCTTGAAAAGGCCTTCGGCTTGCTTTCGCAACTCCTTTTCAGAGCCAAAATTGCTTTGAGCCGATGCATATTGGCTCGCAAAAAGCAGGCATATGAGTAAAATGATTAACTTAATCGGTTTACCTTTCATTGATTTTTTTTTACACTTGTTAAAATCACAACTTCAACGTATTATTTCACTTGCATGTTTCCTTTTGAGGCGGAAATATTATCTTCTTCCCTTGATTTTCTTTTTAAAATTTTAACTCTGCTCTCTTTTTTACTGAGCAGTCGTTCAATATTTTTTTGATGGGTAATCACCACTGCAATCGTTATCATGAGCGCGAAAACTACCATGTCGGGCTGTGATGTTTTTGAGATGACCATTACCACTACAGGAAAAAACACCCCTGCAATAATTGAACTTAAAGATACATAGCCGCTTATAACAAGTGTAATTAAGAAAACACCAATCGACATTAAAGCGGCCTCGTGATTGATGGCAAGGATGATGCCAAGCAATGTGGCCACGCCTTTGCCGCCTTTAAAACCAACGTAAATAGGAAAAACATGGCCCAATAAAGCACAAATGCCTAATCTGATTTTCAGGTTAAACAATTCATCAACACTTTGTCCGCTTTCATACAATACATAAAATAGCTTTACCGCAATCCATCCTTTTAAGATATCAACTATTAAAACAGTGATTCCCAGCTTTTTACCAAAAATTCTAAATGTATTGGTAGCGCCTGCATTTCCGCTGCCATGCTCCCTGATATCAATACCGTGATAGTATTTACCCAACCAAACAGAAGTTGGAATGGAGCCAATAAGGTAAGCGAAAATTAAAGCAAGGATATTTATGGGTGTAATGAGCAAAATACTATATGTAATATGTGCAAAATTAGTAATTATTTAAAAATAGCGGGTTCCCACGAAGCAAGCTATCAACATCAATTTGTTAAATCCACTGGTTTGAGATGCAATTATAAAAGTAACCAATTGCCACAAAAATTAAAATATATTCGATTAAAGTACAATTAAACCCTCCTTAAAAATAATTGATTTCGATAAAAATAATGCTACTGCTCCTTAAATATCAACACAACTGCCATTATTAAAAATAAAAAAGCCAATAAATGATTCCATTTCATTGATTCATTCATAACCAATACGGCAAATAAGCTAAATACCGATAAACTAATCACCTCTTGAATAGTTTTAAGTTGAAACAAGGAAAAATAGCTACTTCCAATCCGGTTGGCAGGCACCTGCAAACAATATTCAAGAAATGCTATGAGCCAACTCACTAAAATTACTTTCCAAAGTTGTTGTTCCTTAAATTTGAGATGTCCGTACCAGGCAAAAGTCATAAAAACATTAGATGCTGTGAGTAGTAAAATTGTTCTAAACATAGATATCAAGTTTGAAAATGTAAAGATATTTATTTCCTATTGTATGATAATTACATAGAGATTAGGTACAATTAGTATATTTGCGAAATTTTAAACAACTGCGTGAACAACGAAAAGTCAGACTCAATCATTGACATTAACGATATAAAGGCCATTTGGAAGACCTTTGTAAAGAACTGGTACATCATTATTGCTTGTATTATTGTTGCTTATATATCTGCCTACTTTTATACTTATAAACTTACCGATATTTACGCTGCCTCTACGCAAATCTTGCTGAAATCAAATGACGCCTACGATGCTCAAAGTATTATTCAGTCGGGAAGTCAGCAGTTAGCTTACAAAGATTATAGCGAAAATTACAACGCCATGCGCGTAATTAAGTCCTTCGACTTGATTAAGCAAACAGTTGACCGACTCGATTTGGATGTATCATATTACATAAAGGGAAGGATTCGTACCAAGGAAATTTATGATGATATTCCATTTAAGATAAAATTTACGGCCATAAATCCGCTTTTATACGAGCAGTTAATTGAATTTAAAATTATAAATACCAGTAAATATTTATTGAAGTACCGTATTGGCGAAAGCGAAATCAGTAAGGAAGGATACTTTAACCGACCGCTTATTACCAAGGACTTTAACATTAGTGCCAATACTTCAAACGTCATTCATCTTAATTCAACCAATGAAATAAATAATGTTGATTATTTGATTCAATTTCACGACAGGGCCTCTTTGGTGCGTAGATATCAGCGCTCTATCATGATTGAAATTCCTGAATACAGCGGGGTATTGCAAATAACCGTTGAAGATCCCATTCCCAAGAGAGCTATTACCTTTCTTGATACATTGGGAAAAGTTTACATAGATATTACCCTCAACTCAAAACTTGATATCAACAGCCGAACGCTATCATACATTGAGAAACAGTTAGAGGAGCTTACACAAATTATGACCTCAATTGAGGACAGATTGCAGAACTACAAGGAATCTGAATCAATCTTAGATTTATCGAAAGAGCAGGAAAACTATTTCGAGCAGCTTGTAATCAATCAAACCGAATTGAACAAACTCGACTTAATGGAGTCCTCTTTTAGTTCTATTGAAAAATATATCATTGAGGATAAGGATCCCGAAATGGTTCCTCCAACCATATTTGTGCCCAACTCAGATCCTACCTTTTTGAGCAATGTTTCCGATTTGTATACTTTACAGATGAAGAGAAATAAAGCTAAGTTCAGTGGAACCAAAAGCAACCCCACTTTAGGTGCCATTGAAAAAGAGCTCAATGTTAAGAAAGTGAATATTCTCAATTACATTAATAATTCAAGAGATGCCATTAACACACAACGTGCGGCCTTAAAGAAACAGGTTGGAAGGTTTGAAGGAAAAATCAGTAATATTCCTATTAAGCAAAGGGAGCTGCTCAACATTGAGCGTAATTTAGAGGTAAATCAAAAAATGTATTCCTTTTTATTACAGAAAAAAGCAGAAAATACCATTGCAAGAGCCGGTATTGTACCTCAAAGTAAAATCATCGAATCTGCACTTTCTATGGGAATTGTAAAGCCCGACAAGGGAAAAATTACATACACTTTTATCGGGGTGGGATTCTTAATCAGTTTATTAATCATCTTTATTAGAATATCTTTTTACGAAACCATCGATACAATTGATGAACTAAAACAAAAAACATCGGTTACCATTTTGGGTGAGGTGATGCATGCCGAAAATATGGCCAACGAGGAGAAGGCAATCAATAACAATCCTAGATCGGCCGTAACAGAATCGTTCAGAACATTAAGAACCAACTTGCAGTTTATGGACAATAGTGAGCGTAATTGTCAGATTTACTTGCTCACTTCCAATCATCCTAGCGAGGGTAAAACATTTTGTGCAGTAAATATTGGTGCGCTGTTGGCACGAGGTGGCCGCAAGGTGCTGTTACTCGAATTAGATTTACATAAACCAAGGGTATACAAAGCGCTTGGGTTAACCAATGAAAAACAAGGTATTACC
>JBILUU010000053.1:0-11226 GCA_044370815.1 Bacteroidia bacterium | reverse complement strand
CATTCACAATTCACCATTCACAATTCACCATTCACAATTAAAGGGGGGGGCGGGAGAAATTCACAATTAACCATTCACAATTAAATGGGGGGCATTAGCCAATAAATTCTATCCATTATTTATTTCACATCCTTAATAACTACATTTGCACCCAATTCCATTCAACTATGCACAAAGATTCTAAAGGCCCTAAAAAAAAGTATATCCTCGATCATAAAGTACTTACCAAAAATATTGTTGCTGTGCTGCGCGATGTAATTAATGATGGCACCAACCTCGATAAAGCCCTCGAAAAGGTAATGAAGGCCAATAAAAAATGGAACTTCAGAAACCGCACCTACATATACGAAACATGCAGCGATATGATCCGCTATTGGCGACTTATAGCCACAGCGGCCGACTCAGGAAAAAACTTTACCGACAACGAATTCTATAGAATTTATGCGGCATGGTTTGTTTTTCGCGATAAAGAATTGCCCGCCCTCCCTGCCTTCAAAGAAATCAATACCGACATCATTGAACAACGTTTACGCAAGTATCAAAAAATTACCAAAATACGAGAATCGTACCCCGATTGGATGGATGAATTATGTAAACAACAATTAGGCAATGAATGGGATAAAATGGCTATTGCACTCAACCAAGATCCAAGTATGGTGCTACGCGCCAATACACTCAAAACAAATGTAAAGCAACTGCAAGAAATACTTGCAGCGCACCAAATAGAAAGCCGCTCTGTAACATGGAGCCCCGCTGCCATTGAGCTGGTATTTAGGCGAAATGTGTTTAGATTGCCCGAGTTTAAAGATGGCTTTTTTGAAGTACAGGATGCTGCCTCACAAATGGTAGCAGATTATTTACAAGTAAAACCCGGCATGCGGGTGATTGATGCCTGTGCCGGCACAGGCGGAAAAAGTTTACACCTAGCCGCTATCATGCAAAACAAAGGCCGACTCATTGCACTCGACAACAAAGCATTTAAATTGGAAGAGCTCCGCAAAAGGGCGCGCAGAGCCGGTGTATCTATCATCGAAACCAAAGAAATAGAAAGCTCCAAAACAACCAAACGATTGGCCAACACAGCCGACAGACTCTTATTGGATTTGCCCTGCTCAGGCCTAGGTGTGCTCAAACGAAACCCCGATGCCAAGTGGAAACTACAACCTCATGAAATTGACAACCTCATACAACAGCAAAGAGAAATTATGGAGCGCTTTGCACCTACCGTAAAGCAAGGCGGAAAAATGGTATATGCCACTTGTAGTATTCTACCGGCCGAAGGCGAAGAACAAATCAAATGGTTTATGCAACAGCATGGCAATGATTGGCAGCTCGATGGCGAAAAACGCTATACGCCAACACAGTTCAATGCCGATGGATTTTACATGGCACTGCTCACCAAAAAATAAACATACTTTTCAAATTATATTTTAGTTATTGTTTATACCTTTGAAATCAAAATAAAAACTATTAATCATTCATAAAAAACAAATATTATGGCCTTTGAATTACCTAAATTAAATTACGCTTACAATGCGCTCGAGCCGCATATTGATGCACGCACTATGGAAATTCACCATACCAAGCACCATCAAGCTTATGTAAATAATGTAAATGCAGCTATTGCCGGTACAGATGCTGATAAACTTAGCATTGAAGAAATTTGCGCAAGTATTTCAAAATACCCAATGGCCGTGCGAAACAATGGTGGTGGACATTATAACCACAGCTTGTTTTGGTCAATCATGGGTCCTAATGCAGGCGGAAATCCTACAGGGGAGCTAAGCGATGCTATTAACTCCGCCTTTGGCAATTTCGATAAAATGAAAGAAGAGTTTAACAAGGCAGCAACCACCAGATTTGGTTCGGGATGGGCTTGGTTGCTTGTGCACAATGGCAAACTGGTAATCAGCTCAACACCCAATCAAGACAATCCATTAATGGATATTGCTGAGGTTAAAGGCACACCAATACTTGGTATAGATGTATGGGAGCATGCTTATTATTTGCACTACCAAAATCGCAGACCTGATTATTGCAATGCCTTTTGGAATGTAATCAACTGGAGCGAGGTATCTGCAAGATTTAAAGCAGCCAAATAATATCTAACACAGTGTCGTTGTGCCCAGTAAGGTGCAACGGCACTTACTCAATAAACGTGTCCCCTCAATTCAATCAACTGCTTTTTGCAACCCTGTTAATGCTCCTAGGCCATAATGCCAAAGCGCTGCAGGTAGCACCTACACAACTAAACACATACACAGCTACCGATAGTAGTTTAAGTGAAACAAGTTGCCTAGCTTTACACGGAACAGCGCAACAACCAAAACTCATCAAACTCATAGGTGCGCTGCAGCAAGCAACCACCGAAAACAAAAAAATAACTGCCGCAGTGTTAACCCTAACGTTAGGGATGTTGGGCGTACATCGCATATATTTGGGCACAGCACCATACATACCCGCAGTGTACCTATTCACTTTTGGAGGAGGATTTTTTATACTACCCGTAATCGACTTAGTGATGATACTAAGCAGTAAAGATCTAAGCAAATTCGAAAACAATCCCAAACTCCTCATGTGGGCGGGCGATTAAACCCTAATTGTATCTGTTTTTGGGCGCGTTGCTGCCGCCCCTGCAAGCACGCCCAAGCCAAGCTGTGGCAGCAGCAACCGGGCTATCGCTCATATCTTTTTTCCAACACATACACCCACCACCAAAAAAGGATATCCGCTCTATCCCTCGCGCATAGGCATGGTATTTAATAACGAATGCGGCCTGAATTAGTACTTGGTAATTTTCATTGGTTCTAATAAGCGCGCATAAAAAAGGAAAGTGCTTGATGCGTTGCAAACGCATATGTTACAAGTCCTCGTTGCAAACGAGGATGCGGGTAGGTAAATAAATAATGAACAAGAAACAAGGAATGTTAAATTTGAATGATGAAGTTTTTTTCGAAGGCATAATATTTATAAAATCTAGTAATCATCCTCGTTTGCAACCCTCTAATCGTCCTCGTTTGCAACGAGGATGCTGTGAGTTTGCGTTTGTAACGCAACCTAAACAATTCCATCACTTGCGGTTGGAATTAGTACTTGGTAATTTTCATTGGTTCTAATAAGAGCGCATAAAAAAGTAAAGTGCTTGATGCGTTGCAAACGCTTATGTTGTAGGTCCTTGTTGCAAACGAGGACGAGTGTTGAGTATTAATATTTTGCGCACATTAGAGTTGGTTCTGGGTACAGGCCAGAGGCCTGAGGGTAGCATCACTCGCAGGATGCGAGCGATGGCGGAGAATTAGTAGTTGGTATTTTAATTGGTTCGAAAAAGCTCGCTATAAAAGAAAAGTGTTTGATGCGCTGCAAACGAATATATTGTGCGTACTCGTTGCAAACGTGGACGAGTAAGAGAACAGTAAAAGCGCTATTTATTCATACGTTTGATTTGACTCAAAGCTAACATTAGTATGACTGAAAGAAGTTTTGAGCATCAATTTTGTCCATTAAGCCTATAATCGGTATTACGATTGTTATGCCTTCCTCTACAACTTTAATCGCAGTCCTATTTGTAATCCAAGATTCCGATACCGCTGTTGTGCCGATGCTTTATCGTTAGTCATACGATTAAAATTCATTCGCGAAAATGGCACCAAATCAATGCCAAGCTGCGGTGTAATACTGTAATGTAATCCCAACCGAACAAGTCCGCTATAAATAACTTTTTGGTATACTTCGGTGCTTATCGGAATAATCTCTGACTCATCGGTGGCCAAGTAATAACTCTGCTGACGCGTAAGGAAGCCAACCCCAACACCTCCTTTGATGCTGCATCTAAATTTTCCAAATCCTCTTTCATAACCCAACAGCAATGGCACCTCCACATAAGTAAATGTATTACGCCCTTTCAGATGGGGCTGATTGGCATCATTAACAGTTTGTAAACGGCTAAGTTGATAGGCCGTTGTAGTAGTATCTATGGTTTGAATCAACATAGAATCTATTTGATAATAAAAGTTGGTATCGGTAATAATACTTTGAATATTATTAACCGGAATAGTTGTTGTTAAAAACACTCCTGATGATTGATCATAGTAGGTAATTGTGCTATCCATACTATTAATGATATTGCTATATTGATAGGTAGAGAAAACAGTGGTATCATACATCCAAGCACTATTTTGATTGATGTTAAAAACAATACTGTCATAAGGTACCTGTCGTTTAAAACGATCACTGTAGTTTCTTGTATCGCTCTGCTGATGAAAATTTATCCCGGAGGTTAAAGTCCAATGACCTCGCCCTAACTCAACATCAATACCAACATTAGGCGTAATGGCTGCTTGCTCTTCAACCTTTCTTCTGTTCAAGTAATTTTCTAGCCCAACATTTTGCAGCCACATATTTTTCATGCTCAACATGGCTCCGCCATACACAGTAAGATTTAATTCATAGTTTGATTTTCTTTGTTTGGGCATGGCGGCAACAGGGGCAGGCGTTGCAACAGATGCTTCAAAAAATGGGATGGGGCTAAGTCCTTTAATTGCTAGTGTATTAAACAAAATACCAATTGAGTTAACAGGTTTGCTATTGTTTATGATAGCTCCTGTAGACTCAACCACATTGGTAGGTGCAACTATCGGGGCAACCTGCGATTCATTTTCTTTTTCATCAGAGCCACTGAGTTCACGATTATAGGCCGAAGGCAAATTTTCATGCTCACTGTGTTGATTGACGTTGGAAGCGTTAAATGCCTTATTATTTGCCACATAGCTGACCTCATTACCTTGAGCGGTCATTACTTTATCACCCTTTGTACCAGCAGAATTATGTGCTTCATCCCCTTTTGCTGAGGGAATTATTTGCGTCTTGCTCATTGTGGCATTTGCTTCGGGGCTTGCCTTTCCAGCAGATAGATTTTGATTATCTGGAGCATTCGAAGAGGCGTCAACAACTTGCTTCTCGGTTGATGCCATGATAGTATCGTTCAACATAGCTTGATTAGTATACTCAGCGCGCTCAACCTGAGCAATGGAAGTTTGCTTGGCTCGATGCGTATATAGATAAGCGGCAAGACCAGCAAAGCCGACTATAAGCGTTGGCAAAAACCATTTTTTAAATCGTAGAAAAAAACCCTTCTCTCGCTCTGCCTCATTCAGTCTTTTCTCAAGTTGGGTCCAGTATTTATCCTTTTCCTCAAACTGCTGCCCTCGCAGTTTCTTTTTAAAAAGGTCATTAAATTGTGTCATCTGTTTATATTTTAATCACCGAAAAAAGTGTTTTCATTTTTGATTTTAATTGCTCCCTTGCCTGATACAAATATCTTTTGGAGGTTCTTTCAGAAACCTGCAGCACCTCAGCTATTTCTGCATGTTGCATACCTTCTATTTCGAATAGGTTAAACACTATTCTTTCGTTCTCATCCAAACTTTCAATAAGCTTTAAAATGTCTTTTGCCTGCAATGCTTTTTCGGCATGGTTATATACCTCCCTATTGATAAGCGCAGATGAGGCAAGCATATTGTCATCAATGCTTTGTTCGGTTTCCTTCATTTTTTTATACTTTCGATAGTCGTCAATAGCTGTATTGATGGTAATACGTTTGATCCAATATTCAAATGGAACCTCAGCATGGTATCGGTCAAGTTGTGTAAAAATCTTAAAAAAAGCCTCGTTAACCAAGGCAGCCGCTTCCTCATCATTATGCTTGTACTTTCTGGCAATACCCATGAGCGATTGAAAAAAATGATTGTACAAGGCATGCTGTGCCCTGCGGTCATTTTTTTTGCAGTCATCTATGAGTTTATCTAGTTTTTCCAAATTATACTGATAGGTTTTTGAACTCTTTCATTTTAGCATAAAAGGGCAGAAACTTTATGGGAAACTGCCCTTTATTGGTGAAAAAAGGAGTATCATCGTTTAATTATCAATCGTGTAACGCCTGTTTGTTTTGCTGTTGTAATACTAATCAGATAGGTTCCATCCTCAAGTCCGCTGATATCAATAGGTATTTGTTGGCTACCACCTCCAAGCAATGTTGCCTGTTTGGTAAATATTGTCTTCCCTAAAATATCACTACAAGTAATTTTTGCGGCACCTGCCTCCATATTAACCAGTAAATTACAAGCATCATTGGCCGGATTAGGCATCACCGACAATGCTGTTGATGTACCAATGTTTTCCTGAACCGAAAGGGGCATGCCATTTTGAGGCGCTCTTGATACACGAATGGCCACATTGCCGGTCATGGAAGAGCGAAAAACATTGCCCAAGGAGTCAATGGTAATGGTATCACAAAACGTATCGGAACACATGCTTACCGTGTCCATCATATTCAAACATATTTCATATATGCCCGGGCTATTGATTGTGGTTACAGGTGTATTGAGGTTGCTCACAAAACCATTACCGAAATCCCATGTGTAAAAATTGTTATTGCCCTGGGTTAGGTTAATAATATCAACCATGCCATTGTTATTGAGCGCATTAGGTAAAATTATAAAATTAGCTGTACAATTCCCCTGCATAGCATTTACTCCGTTCCACCACGACAAATCAATGTAAACCGTGCTACAGAAAATATTGCTGCATCCACTAATATCGCTTGTGATGAGGCACACATAATACAACCCCGATGCCGTGTAGGTATGTGTTGGATTTTGCAGGTTAGAGCTGCCTCCGTCACCAAAATCCCATGTGTAATAAACTCCACTTGCAGCGGTATTGGCCAAGTAGGAGCTAAAGTTGACTTCTCCCGGACTATTTGGTTGATATAAACTGCTCGAATTAAAGCCTGATTCACAATACCATATATTGTTTGCTGCAGGCAGCACCACTGTATAAGTCGACTGGCAACCTGTGGCATCTGTTACGGTGATTTGCGCCCAGTTGTAGCCGTAATTATTTGCATATAAGTTATAAACACTGGGTGCAGACAGAGTGTCGCCATTGGAAAATAACCAAGTGTAGGTAAACGGGGGCATTCCTGTTGGCATAGCATACAACGTCCACATGTTGGCATTCGCGGTGTCGGGCACGGCATAAGCAAATACAGAGCATCCGCCAATAGGGTTGCCCGGATTATATTGATAACAATTGGTGGCCACACAACTATCGGCAAAAATTACCGATACACAGTATAAACCCGGTGTGTTTGGTATAATTGTGATCCCTGTATCATTTGGAAGTACTGTATTATTCAGTTGCCAAATAAATTGCACACTGCCACTGCTGCCTACAACCGAATCAACGGCTAAAAGATTAGGGGTGTTGGGAATATTATTGTACTCAACAATTTGAACACTGCAGTTTCCTCCATTAACGGTTAAATAAATACAAGAAGTATCAATACATCCTGTAGCATCAGTCATGTATAGGCAATACCAACCAGTTGTTGATGCCACAATGTTTGGTACGGTATCGCCAGTTGACCACGAATAGCTTATAGGAGCAACTCCTTGACTCATGGCAGTGAGATCATATGGTCCACTGCCCTGAACAGAAATGATGGCTTCACAGGAAGGATTTGCTGTATACGTGTAGCAATCAGTTGAAGTGCACCCCGTAGCATCCATAATAATTACACAATAAGTACCGTTTGAGGTCATCGTTATAGCACTATCTACAGGTGAGTAGTTAACACCGCCATCCCATGAATAAGAATATGGAGGTTGGCCATTACCAATAGCATATAGCATATTATTTCCTGGGTAAAATAGATAGGCCGAACAATTTGATGAACCATTACAGTTTAGTGCATTTACGTTAATAATTGTGTCACTTGTAACTTGTGCTGAAAAACTAAAAGGTTGTTGTTGCTGACAAAGACTGAATAGTATGGTTCCTGACAAATATGCAGTCCCTGAAGTGTCAGCATTCATCAAAAAGCTTTGAAAACAATGGGTGTAAGGAGTTTGAGAATAACTAATGGTATCCGAGATGATGTTCGGTACTAAATTGTCGTAATAATGTAAACTCACCACAACTGGTCCGATGGGTGCTGGTCCTGTTATCAAAGCACATACTTGAACATTAAAACCTTGAGCGAAACCAACAGTATTCAGCAAACAGAAAATAATAAAAAGAAACAATTTTTTCATTTGTCAAAAGGGGTTTGTTTATCTAAGATACGGATAACATAAATATCGAGGGACATTTTAGGCAAAAAAAAACAGGTGAAACGATTCACCTGTTTTTTAAATGCTGCCAAAACCCTTTAGTGATTGATAATCACCCTTGCTGTTTTCACTGTATTTTCAGATACTGCTTTGATTACATAATTGCCATTAGCCAGCGATTGAAGATCGAGCATCATTTTATTGCTGCCTTTGCCCGTATTGAAACTGCGAACAAATACTTGCTTACCGCTTAAGTCCATTACCTCAATATTGGTTAAACCGCTTAAAGAGGCGGTGTTTAGCGTAAATATACCTTGCGATGGGTTGGGCGCAACATCCAATGTAAGATTTTGATCAACATTTTGAATGCTTGTTACAGCTGATGGCTGAGGGGCACCAACTACCACAATGCCAAGATTTCCTGGAAGGACTGCACGGGTGAAGTTTCCTGCAGAATCCACAGTTATAGTATCGCAAAATGTGTCGTTGCAAGCACCGGTTGAATCACTAATTGTTAGACAAATAGCGTAGGTTCCCGAATTGGTGATAGTAGTGAAAGGTGTTACATTGTTGCTCACAAAACCGTTGCCAAAATTCCAAGTGTAGCTTAAATTGTTTCCTTGTGAAGTATTCACAATTGTAACCAAACCTGCTGTGTTGGCAGGAGCGTTAGGCATAATCATAAATCCTGCCGTGCAAGGTCCTTGGAAAGGATTTCCGGCATTCCACCATTGTAGGTCAACATAAATTGTGGTGCACGTGGTGTAAGTACAACCGTTGTATGCAGTTGTTAGGCAAACATTGTAATAGCCCGATGAGGCATAGGTATGTGTAGGGTTTTGCAGCGTTGAGGTATTGCCGTCACCAAAGTTCCAGCTATAGCTTGCAGAAGGAGAAGGATTAACGTTATTGACACCTCCCATGAAAAATACCTGTCCGGCATTGGAGCTATTGTAGTTAGCCTGATAATTGATATAAGCATTGCATGATGGTGAAGGTGCAGGGCCTGTGATAACGCTGGTGCTGAAAGTTGCCACACAACCTGTTGCATCTGTTACAGTTACAATACCCCAATTTTGTCCTGCATTAGCAAATGTTACTGTAGGGTTTTGAAGATTACTGGTTGAGCCATCAGAAAAAACCCATGAGTAAGTATATGGTGCCACTCCGGTTGGAAATGACATAAAATATGCCATGTTTGTGTTTAATGAATCGGCATAAGCTTGCGCACCCACGCCACAAGTGGTATTGCTTCCTCCGCCATTACAGTTTTGTGCGTTCACCGTAATAGTGGTATTGCCGCTAATCATTTGTGAATAGTTATAGGTTTGTGCCGGTGAGCAGGTACTTAATGAAATTGAACCTGATGCATAGGCAAAAAATCCTGAATCGGGTAGTTGCACATAGGCAGGGAAACATAAGTTGTAGGGCAGGGCAACATTTGCAATTGTTTGCGACTGCGTATTGGCAGTACCATTGGCATAATAAGTTAATGTAACTACTATAGGTGCATTGGGCTGTGGGCCTGATATATTAACACATACCTGTACATTGTAGCCTTGTGCAAAAACTGCTGCGCCTGCAAACAAGGTAATCATCAAACTGAGTAATTTTCTTTTCATTGGTTTTAAAAATTTAATTTGTGTCTGTTTTGTTAAACGTGTTTTTTTAACAATTAGGGACAAAGCTAATAAAAATTATGGCTATTAATTTGCTAATCAGTAAAATAAAATATTTTTATAGATAACGAATGATTGCCGAGTATTAAAAAAAATTTCATTAAACTTTTTATCAATTAAAAAATGATTATATTTAGGTCATTATAAATGATTATATAAAAGTCATTTTATGTTTGCAAACAAAAATAAAAACAGAACCATTGTGCATATGGATATGGACTGTTTTTTTGTATCGGTATCATGCTTAATGGATGCACGTTTAAAAGGCAAGCCTGTATTAATAGGAGGCAGCAGCGATAGAGGTGTGGTGGCCGCCTGTAGCTATGAGGCAAGGGCTTATGGTATTCACTCGGCCATGCCAATGAAAAATGCCAAGCGTCTTTGTCCCGAAGCAGTCATTGTAAGAGGCGACTATGAGCAGTACAGCAAGTATAGTGATATGGTAACAGATATTGTAAAAGAGTCGGTGCCCTTGTACGAGAAATCTTCTATAGATGAATTTTACATGGATTTAACTGGGATGGATCGTTTTTTTGGGTGCTATCAATTGGCCTCTGAGCTCCGGCAACGCATCATCAAAGAAACAGGTCTGCCAATTTCATTCGGCATGTCGCCCAATAAAACAGTGAGCAAAATTGCTACCGATGAAGCCAAACCCAATAATCAGTTAAAGATAGATGTAGGCTTTGAAAAAAGTTTTTTAGCCCCCTTATCGGTTAAAAAAATACCCATGATTGGCGAAAAAACGTATCACCTCTTACGCACCATGGGAGTCGAAAAAGTATATACTTTGCAGCAAATGCCTGTTGAATTAATGGCAAAAGCTTTTGGTGAAAATGGGATAAGTATCTGGCGAAAAGCCAATGGAGAAGATGATTCTCCGGTTGTACCCTATAACGAAAGAAAAAGTTTAAGTAGCGAAGAAACCTTTGAAAATGACACCATTGATATTGCAAATATTAAAAGCCTGCTCATTAAAATGACCGAAAAATTAGCTTATCAACTGCGTACTTCAAACAAACTTACAGCCTGCGTAACAGTAAAAATAAGGTATTCAAACTTTGATACACACACCATGCAGTGTAGAGTTGCTTATACCGCTAGCGATCATTTACTTATTCCGAAAGTAAAGGAACTATTTGATAAATTATATGAAAGAAGAATGCTAATAAGGCTTGTAGGCGTACGTTTCAGCCATTTGGTTGGAGGTGGTCAGCAAATAAACTTGTTTGAAGACAGCGAAGAAATTATTCGCCTATACCAAGCTATGGATAAAATGAGGCAGCGCTATGGAGCAGATAAGGTGGGCCGGGCAGTAGCCATGGGCATTCACACACGATCTTTTAATCCATTTAAAGGGTGAAAAAACACCTCCCAACAACTTTGGTAACGTAATTATCATAGATAAAACAAAAGATAGGCATGTTTGTCTAATT
>JBILUU010000381.1:0-3027 GCA_044370815.1 Bacteroidia bacterium | reverse complement strand
CGAATTTTTATCGGCCGAGCTAAAACGTCCTGCACTAAAGGTATTGCGCCACCCCCAGCGGGTATCCAAAGAATTTCTTTGAATAATAATAGAGCCACCCAAACCAATGTTCTTTGGGATATTGAAACGTTGGTTCAAATCGCCAGCATAGTGAATACCACCCAATAAAAATCCTACTTCTGTGTGCTTTTGGAATTTAGTTTGGGCTATACAATCCAAGTAAACACAAGTGAGTAACTGGATGATAAGTATGTTTTTTTTTATCCTCAATAAACTAGTCGATAGCAATCATTTATATTTACTTTAGGCTATCTAATGCTTTTTGTGCCTTCTGATTTGTTGGGTCAATTTCTTTGAGCTTTGTCCAGTATTCTTTGGCTTTTATATTATCTTTTTGGGTCATGCAATAATAGCCGAGGTACTCGTATGCTTCAGTAAGTTCTTTCAAAAATTTCTTTGAATCTGTAATCAGTTCAACGTATTTCTCATAATATGGTTTAGCCAAACCAAGCTTGCCTTCGGGGTCTAATTTATTACTCGTTCTGGCTCTCCAATAGTAACCAATTGGCAGAGCATTTTGTAATTTTATAACAGTACCAAAGCAAGTATCTGCATTAATATAATCTTGATTAAAGAAATAGGCACGTCCCATGCTGAAATAATCATTGGCATTAAGTTTATTAGTCGCTTTCAACTTTCTTTCGTATGCTTTTACAGCACTGTCGTATTTCTTCATTTTCAAATAAATACTGCCCATGTCACTATACAAATCTGTTTTTGTGGTGTCCATTGAAAAAGCTTTTTCCAAGTCGATAATGGCTAGGGAGTCCTTACCGGTTTTTGAGTAAAGCTTGCCTCTGTACTCATAATCGGATGCAATAATTTTTGTTTTTTCTGGAACCGATCTGCTGAAAAAGCGATTAATATAATTGGTGCCTGTATTGTAGTCGCCTGTTTCGTACATGGAGTAGGCAAGTAATCTGTTCACGAAGTTTTTTGTGGTATCTTGCTTCTGCAATTCGTTAAATAATGCAATACTTTCTTTGTACTCCTTATTGAGGAACAAGAATGAAGCGTAGCGCTGCTTAGCGCTGAAATTGTTTCCAGCTAAATCGAGATATTTTTTGTATTTGTTTTTTGCTTTTTCGTACTGTTTGGCCATGTAGTACAATTCGCCTTGCTCGCGATAGGCAGGTGCAAAACTAGAGTCAACCTTGGCTGCATCTTGGTATTTATCCAAAGCAAGCGTATAATTTTTTGCTCTGCCGTATAGTTGCCCTACTCTAAGAATAGCTTTTACTGATGTTTTATCTAAATCTTGGGCTTTCTTATAATTAGCGATAGCATTGTTTCCATCGGTTTTTTCTAAATACATATCTCCTGTGAGGATATAAACTTCAGGATTTTTTGGATCTAATTTAGCAGCTGTTTCAAGTAGTTTGGCCGACTGATCCAAATCTTTTTGCGGTGCTTTAATAAGGGCTTCTGATACCTTGAGTAACACAACTGTATTTTTATTAGCACCCATTGCCAGCGCTTTGTCAAATTGTACTTTGGCTTCAGCTGTTTTACCATCGAATTGTAATATTTTACCTAAACCAATATAATTGAGCGGAATGGCAGGCGCCAATTCAACACCTTTAAGAAAATAATATTGAGCGCTGTCAGCATCTTCATTTTTAAAATAATTTTCTCCCATGAAGTAGTAAATTTCACCATTTGAAGGTTGTCCTTTTAATAGTGATTTGTATGCCCTTGTTGCGGTTTCAAATTGTTCGTTTTCTGTATATTTAATGGCCTCTTGCAAGGTTTGTGATTGAGCAGTAGTAACCGATACAAATAACAGGCAAATGCCTAGGTGAAAACTTGTAAGATTTAATTTTTTGTTGTTGAAAAGCATATTGAGTGAGTGTATTAGTTAAGTGGTTTATGGGTAATTTGTATCAAACGGACCTGCATAGTAGCCGGAACAAGTCCAGCTAGTTTCATCATGCGCTGTCCTTTTTCTCCTGCAACAAAGGAAACAAATCCTGTGCCAAGTCCTGCACGTGTTTGTCTATTTATCATGTACACACTTCGGCAAAGCGGGTACGATTTGTTGGCAATGTATGCTTGCCATGGCTTTTTGAATACGGTTAATTCATTGGGATACATTTCATCTGTTAATCCAACCACTTTAACTTTTTTCAAAAAGGACTGCGAAAGCGTGTCATCTCTATCACTAATCCAGTTAACACTAATAATACCAATGGCATTTTCATGTGTACTCACGTAACTAATTACATCCGGATTAGATTTGACTGCGAATACATTTTTACTAAAATTAGCGTTATTAATCAATTCTTTCATATATCGATAATTGGCCGAGTTGGGGTTATCAAAAACAATGTTTATCTTCTGCTTTTTATTGTGAGGCCACGTAGTATCAACTCCGGTTAAATAATTTTTAATCTGATTTACTGTCAACGAAGTATCAGGATTATTATTGTTGACTACAAGCGCAATAGCATCTTCAGCAATTTTGGTTGTAACAGGAAAAATATTGGCTGCTTTGAAGCTAGCCGATTCCTTATCAGTCAATTTTCTATTCATTACGGCCACTTTCGATGAATCATTGAGCAAATCTCTTAAGGCCTCTTGCTCTGGTTGATATCTGACCTTAATTTTTGCATTGGGATAGAGTGCCTCAAAAGTGTAAATCTGCGTGTCAAATAATAGGGAATACGATTCATCAACGCTGATACTTACGACACCCGAAGTTGGCGTGTCGGTGTAATCTTTACCCACAGGATTATGGTTACATGAACTCATAATAGGAGTCACCATAATTATAAAACATATTAGTCTGCAAGTCATAACATCATATTTTTTACAATTAAAACCAATACAAAGTGTTTTACTCTGGTTTAGTTTTTTTTATTCTTAAAGCCATGTATAATCGGAATATAGCATATGTGAGCACTATTCCTCCATAAATCGGACGGTTTTTGGGAATAAGGTCAATGAATACGTTGGTAAACATCAAAC